>NZ_DATHFX010000023.1:0-2224 GCF_035317885.1 Pinirhizobacter sp. | reverse complement strand
ATGTGGATGCCGTCTTCCTGGATCTCATACGCGCACAACTCGTTCGAGTGCGCGCTGGCGCGCACCTTGACCACGGCCATGACGCGCAAAAGTCGACTCTCGACCTCAATGTAACGCTGCACGACGATCGCATCGGTCATGAACGCCGTGCCGTAGGGGCTGAAGCGCAGGTCGGTGTAACGGTCCTCCAGTTCGGAGGTCATCAGCACGGTGACGCCCTCGGCGGCGAGCGCCGATACCATGCGCGACAACGACTCCCGGAAGTCGGGGCGGAAGGTCGGCGCCAGGGCCAGTTCAAAACCCGAAAGGGAATCGATGACCACGCGCGTCGCACCCAGGCGACGGACCTCGGTAAGTAGAAGCAGGACGATTTCGTCGATCGAAAGGTCGGGGGCCTGGGTGTCAACCAGGCCCACCTTCCCCTGGGCGATCAATTCCGCCAACAGCGGGGATCGCTCGCGGTTGGGAATCTGCTCGAAAGCCGCGACGACGCCGGTTTCGCCGTTGCGCGCCCCTTCCACCAGGAAGGCCGCGGCAAGGATGCTCTTGCCCGATCCGGAGGGACCGGCCACCAACAACGAATAGCCCCGGGGCAGGCCGCCACCCAGCATCGCATCGAGTTTCGGCACGCCGGTGCCCAAGCGGGAACCCGGGGCGTCCGTCGCTGCCTTGGGGGATACGGGGGCCAACACCCGGGCCGGGGCGAACACTTTGATCCCGTCGTCATCGATCCGGAAGGTATGCAGGCCGGGCAGTGTCGGCTGGCCACGCATCTTCATGATCTCGATCTTGCGGACCATCGAGTTGCGCTGGACGCTCTGGCGAAGCCAGATCAGGCCGTCGGCCACGGTAAAAACGGGATTGGCATCGGTTTCGGTGAAGTATTCCCCGATCAGGAAAGTGGTGGCCTGCCAACTGGTCATCACCATGCCCAGTTTCTGCACAAACTGCTGCAGGCTGTTGTGCGCGTTGCCACCGGCATTGTTTGCCAGGACGACTGAGCGGAACGAGTCGACGAAGATGATCGCCGGATCGTGCCTTTCGACCTCGACGACGATCCGCTCAAGCACCTGATCCAGGTCACCGGCCAGCGTTTCTTCGGTCAGGTTGATGAAATGGATCGAGCCGTTGACCAACTCCGCATCGAAGAAACCGAACTGTTGCTGATAGCGCAGCATCTTCAGCGGCGGTTCGCCGAGCACCGTGAAATAAAGGGTCGGCCGCTCCGGTTTGGCCAGCGAGAACATGATCTGGTGCGCGAGCGTGGTCTTGCCACACCCTGGGGGGCCCGCGATGAGATTGAACGAAAACTCGGGCAGGCCGCCGCCCAGCACCTCATCCAGGCCCGGGACGCCGGTAGCCAGGCGAGTGATTGTCGATCGGGTGCTCATTGAGGAATATCCTGCATGAACCGGTTTAGCTGTTGTCCCAGATCGGACGGAGCAGTCGCTCCGTCAACGAGGGGCCGACCAAGCTCGATAGCAGCTCGTAGAACGTGCGAAAAAGTGCGCTGCCGCCATGGAGGGCGACCGTGTTGCCTTGTTGCATCAATGCGGCTTCCAGCGGTGCCAGGTCCAGCGCCGTGGGCAGGGCCTCGGTCACTCGGGGTAGCCATTCATGGGCCGCGCCGGTGAGGAACAGGCTCCGCTTGTAAAGCATGGCGACGCCTCTCTCCCCGAGGATGGGACCTAAGGCCATGTCGATCTCGTTCCAGATGGAAACGATGGATTGGGCGATTTCGGCAACGCCGGGTTCGTCGCCCGCCCGCCGTCCGAGCGCCTTAACGATCCGATCGCTCTCTAGACCAGCCACAGGAATGCCCTGCCCAATTTTTGGGACATAGACCCCCACCATACGCCCTCTTGGGTCAATGTGACGGTTTGGCGGGATTCAGAGACTTGGAGCGCTGCTGGGGCGAGGGGGGTGGCCTGCCTTCGGGGGTGCTGGAAACGAGCATTCTCCCCCTACTTGCCTTTCATGCATCCGATTACATGTCGATGATTACCAACGTGCCATAGCTTCCTGGTAACACCGAATGCGGCACACCCGCGACCGCGAGGTACATCTGTCCAGTCGTAACCACGACTTCTTCGCCCAGTACCTCCAGCATCATCTTTCCATTGATGACAAGAAGACCCTCGTTGTAGTCATGAGTTTCTTCCTCGTATGCCTGGTCGTCCATGCGAAGAACTTTGATGCGCGCCGGACCCACCTGTCCGGTGAT
>NZ_DATHFX010000022.1:0-7258 GCF_035317885.1 Pinirhizobacter sp. | reverse complement strand
AGGCCGTGCTCAAGCAGCCGCGGTCGCAACGGGATTTCTTCACCATCGCCGCCTTGCTGGGCCAGCAGGGCTACCACTCGCGCTTCATCTACGGCGGCGAGGCCCATTTCGACAATATGCGCGGGTTCTTCCTCGGCAACGGCTTCAACGAAGTGGTGGACCGCGCTTCGTTCACCAACCCGGTGTTCGTGGGTTCGTGGGGTGCGTCCGACGAAGACATGTTCAACGAACTGCACAAGCGGCTGATGGCCGACGGCGACCATCGGAACTTCACGCTGGCGTTCAGCGTGTCCAACCATACGCCGTGGCAGTACCCCTCCGGCCGCATCACCCCGGTGGGCGAGCCTGCCAGCGTGGACAACACCGTGCGCTATGCCGACTACGCCATCGGCAAATTCTTCGAGCAGGCAAAGCAATCGCCGTACTGGAAGAACACCGTATTCCTGATCGTGGCCGATCATGATGCCCGCGTGTTCGGGGCCAGCCTGGTGCCGGTGGAACATTTCCACATCCCGGCATTGATCCTGGGCGGGCAGGTGCCGGTGAAGCACGACGGGCGCATCGTCAGCCAGGCGGACATGGCACCCACCTTGCTGTCGCTGATGGGCATCAACAGCGACCATCCGATGCCCGGCGCCGACCTCACCGTGCGTGATCCGGACCGGGCGGTGATGCAGTACGGCGACAACTTCGGTTACCTCAAGGGCAACCAGCTCATCGTGTACGAGCCGCACAAGGCCGCCCAGGCTTTCACCTACGACGGGAAATCCACCCTTACACCTGCGCCGGTCGATCCGGCGCTGGCGACGGAGGCGCTGGCCACTGCATTGTGGCCGAGCTGGGCCTATAAGGAACTGCGATACCGGCTGCCGGCGAAGGCCGCCACCCGCCCTTAGAACTACTTCAGCAGCGAGCGGAGCATCCAGGCGGTCTTCTCGTGTTCCTTCAGGCGGCCGGTCACCATGTCCGCGCTGCCTTCGTCGCCACCGGCATCGGCGGCCTTGATGGTGTCGCGGGCGGTGGAGGCGGCGATCTCGTGGCCCTCCACCAGCTGGCCGACCATGTCCTTCCATTCCGGCACGCCGGTCTCTTCCTTGATGGAGGTGAGCTTGGCGAACTTGCTATAGGAACCCGGGGCGACAACATCGAGGGTGCGGATGCGCTCGGCCACTTCGTCGGCGGCCAGCCACAGTTCGTTGTACTGCACCTCGAACATGGCATGCAGGGAATTGAACTGCGGGCCGGTGACGTTCCAGTGGAAGCTGTGGGTCTTCAGGTATAGCGAGTAGGTATCGGCCAGCAGCTTGGATAGGTGCTTGGCGATGTCTTCGCGGTCTTTCTTGGGGATACCGATGTCGATGGCCATCTTCAATGCCTTTGGTGGGTTTGCCAGGCTTTTAAGGATAGCCAACCCGTATGTCGCTTGGAAATGAATGCTTCCGATCCCACTGATAGTGACCGGCTATCATTGGCGGTCTCATGCCTTCCCGACCTTCGCGCCCCTCCTCACCGGAACCGGCCCGCCTGCGCGAGCTGCGTGCTGCCGTGTCCGGCGCCAGCAGCCGCGATGTCGGCCGCCTGCTCGGCCGCATCGCCAACCTGAAACGCCAGGGTACGGACGATGCGCGCCTGGACGCACTGGCCCGGGAAATCGAAGCCTCCACGGCCCGACGGGCCGCGCGGGCGGCGGCAAAACCTGTCATCCAGCTGGACGAAGCTCTGCCGATCACGGCGCGGGCGGAGGAAATCACCCGGCTCATCCGCGAGCACCAGGTGGTGGTGATCGCCGGCGAAACCGGTTCGGGCAAAACCACGCAACTGCCCAAGCTGTGCCTGGCCGCCGGCCGTGGCGAGGCGGGCCTCATCGGCTGCACCCAGCCCCGGCGGCTGGCTGCCCGCTCGGTGGCCCGGCGCGTGGCCGAGGAACTGGGCACGCAAGTGGGCGACAAGGTCGGTTTCCAGGTGCGCTTCAACGAGCAGGTGGGTGAGCACACGCTGGTGAAGTTCATGACCGACGGCATCCTGCTGGCCGAAACGCAGTCGGACAGGTTCCTGTCGGCCTACGACACGATCATCATCGATGAAGCCCACGAGCGCAGCCTCAACATCGATTTCCTGCTGGGGTATTTGAAGCGCCTGGCCGTGCGGCGGCCGGAGCTGAAGATCATCGTCACCTCCGCCACCATCGATACCGCGCGCTTCGCCGAACATTTCGATGGCGCGCCGGTGATCGCGGTGGAAGGCCGGGCCTACCCCGTGGAAGTGCGCTATCGCCCGCCGCCGGACCGCGGGGAAACCACCCAGGCCGGGCAGATTGCCGACGCGGTGGATGAAATCACCCGCACGGACCCGCGTGGCGACGTACTGGTGTTCCTGCCCGGCGAGCGCGAGATCCGCGACGCCCACCTGCTGCTGTCACGGCGCCAGTACCGCGAAACCGAGGTGGTGCCGCTGTACGCCCGATTGTCGGCCGCCGACCAGGACGCGGTGTTCCGCCCCGGCAACCGCCGGCGCATTGTGCTTGCCACCAACGTGGCCGAAACCTCGCTCACCGTGCCGCGCATCCGCTACGTGGTTGATTCCGGTACCGCGCGTGTCAAGCGCTACAGCCAGCGCAGCCAGATCGAGCGGCTGCACGTGGAGCCGATCTCGCAGGCCGCGGCCAACCAACGCAAGGGCCGCTGCGGCCGCCTCGGGCCGGGTATCTGTTATCGCCTTTACGACGAGGCGGATTTCGAATCCCGGGCCGCCTACACCGACCCAGAACTGCTTCGCTCGTCGCTGGCCAACGTGATCCTGCGCATGCTGTCGCTGGAACTGGGCGACGTGGAGGCGTTCCCGTTCCTCGAGGCGCCCGACCCGCGCGTAGTGTCCGACGGTTATCGCCGCCTGGCGGAAATCGGCGCCATCGACGACGACCGCAAGCTCAGCGCGATCGGTCGCACCCTGGCGCGCCTGCCCATCGATGTGCAGCTGGCGCGCATGCTGGTGGAAGCCAACACGCTCGGCGCCCTGCGCGACGTGCTGGCGATCGTATCGTTCCTGTCCATCCAGGATCCGCGTGAACGTCCCGCCGACGCCCGCGGCCAGGCCGATGCCGCCCACGCGCAGTTCGCCGACCCGCGTTCGGACTTCACCACGGTGCTGAAGCTATGGACGGCGTACCAGTCGTCCCACCAGGACCTGACGCAAAGCAAGTTGCGCGACTGGTGCTCGCGGAATTTCCTTTCGTTCATGCGCATGCGCGAGTGGCGTGAACTGCACCGGCAACTATTGCTGGTGGTGCAAGAGCTGAAGTGGAACCTCGATACGGCTCCGGCTAAGGCAACGAGCCAGGGCGATGACGCCGATGCCTACGCCGCGGTGCACGGCAGCCTGTTGTCCGGCCTGCCCACCCAGGTGGGCCACAAGGATGAAAAGGGCCAGTACCGCGGCACCCGCGAGCGCCGCTTCACCCTGTTCCCGGGCTCCGTGGTGGCCAAGGCGCCACCGGCGTGGGTGTTCGCCGCGCAAGTATTGGACGTGGGCGGCCGCGTCTGGGGCATGAACAACGCCCGCATCGAGCCGTCGTGGATCGAAAGACACGCAGCCCATCTGTTGCGGCTGAGCTGGCGCGATGCGCATTGGTTGCGCAAGCGCGGCCACGTGGTGGCCTACGAGCAGGTGAGCCTGTTCGGCCTGGTGCTGGTGGAAAAACGTCCCGTGACGTTCCGTTTGCAGGATCCGGCGCTGGCGCATGCGATCTTCGTGCGCGAGGCACTGGCGCGCTGCGACATCGACAGCCGCAGCGATTTCGTCCGTGCCAACGCGCGCGTGCTCGAGCAGGCGCATGAGATCGAGGCCAAGCAGCGGCGCGCCGGCCTGCTGCGCAGCGAGGACGAACTCGTCGCCTTCTTCGATGGCAAGCTGCCCGAGGACATCACCGATGTCCGCGCGCTCGATGCGTGGTTCCGCAAGGCGCCGCCATCCACGCAGGCAGCGTTGCGCTGGTCCCTCGACGACATCATGGTCGGCGGCGCGGGGCTGGATGCAAAGGCCTTCCCCACCTCCATGGCGGTGGGCCCGCATGCCTGCCGGCTGGAATACCGCTTCGTCCCTGGCGACCCCGCCGACGGCGTCACCCTGCAATTGCCGCTGGCGTTCCTCAACGCCGTGCCCGAGGCCCGTTGCGAATGGCTGGTGCCCGGATTGCTTACCGACAAGGTGGCCGAACTGATCCGCGGCCTGCCCAAGGCGCTGCGCCGCAACTTCGTGCCTGCGCCGGATTTCGCACGGGCATTCGTCGAGGCCGAGGCTCCGCGCGACGAATCCCTGCCGCGGGTACTGGCTAAGTTCCTGAAACGAACGACGGGCGTGGACATCGATGCGTCGGCGTTCGATGGCATCGTCTTGCCCGCGCACCTCTTGATGCGCTTTCGCGTGCTCGACGACCAAGGCAAGGCATTGGCCGAAGGACGCGACCTTGCGGACCTGCGCGCCCAGTGGGAAGGCCGTGCCCGCGAAGCTTTCTCGCGCAAGACCGACCTTGAACTCACCCGCGAGGATGTGTCCGCCTGGGACTTCGATGAAATTCCCGACAGCGTGAAGTCCGATGCCGGCCTGGTGGCCTTCCCGGCCCTGGTGGACCTGGGCGAAGCCGTGGCGCTGCGCGTGTTCGAGCGTGGCGACGAGGCGCGCGCCGCGCATGTCGGCGGCGTCGAGCGCCTGTTGCGCGAGGCGGTGGCCAACGAGATCAAGCGGGCACGCCGCCAGTTGCCGGTGGGTAATGGCCTGGGCCTGAAATACGCCACGCTCGGCAGCGTGGAATCGCTCCGCGAGGACCTTGTCGAGGGCGGATTCGCCGATCTGGTCGAGGCATCGGACCTCAACGTGCGCACGCGCCAGGCTTTCGAGGCGCTGCACACGACCTTCGCGCGGGACATCTTCAAGGCCGCCATGGACCGGCAAAAACTTGCCGAGCCGGTGATCGAGGCCCAGGCGGAGCTCCGGCCCTGGCTGCAACCGCCGCTGATGGGCTTTGCGCGCGCCAGCTACGATGATCTTCGCGAACAGCTCGACGCCATGTTGCCACCGGGCTTCCTGCGCGAATGGAGCGCCCACCGCCTGGCCCAGTTGCCGCGCTACCTGAAGGCCATGCGCTTGCGCGCCGAACGCCTGCGCCAGGATCCGGCAAAGGATCAGCAACGCATGCTGCAGGTCCTTCCTTACTGGCGTGCGCTGCTCAATGCCGGCGCCGGCGCGGACACCGCGGCATGGCAGGAACTGCGCTGGCTGATCGAGGAATGGCGGGTATCGCTGTTCGCCCAGGAAGTGCGTACGGCCGAGCCCGTTTCCGCCAAGCGGCTGGCCCGTGCGCTGGAAGCCGCGCAGGGCAGGGCATGATCGTGGCAAGCTCAAGCCCATGGCCGGCACGATAAAAAAGGGCGATGCGATGCACGAGGCGGCACGGGCTGCGCTCGCGCCGTTGCCTGGGCCGCTGCGCGGGGAGTGCGAAGCGCTCTGCGAACTGCTGCTGCAACTGGGCTGCGACGAGGAGACCTGCGCCGCCGCCTGCTGGTTCGCCGTGGCCGTGCACGACCGCGCCGTCTGGGACGCTGCCGCCGCGGCGCTCCCGCCCACCTTGCGCCGCCTGGTCGAAGGCCAGCTGGCGGCAGAGACGGTCTGGGTGCTGCACGCCCAGCGTCCCGGGGCTGCCACGGAGGGGCTGCGCCGCCTGCTGCTGGCGATCATCCGCGACCTGCGCGTGGTGTTCGTGCTGCTGGCCCGGCAGCTGGCCCGCATGCGCGCAGCCATGGCCATGGACGAAGACGAACGCCACGCGCTGGCCCAGCTCACCCGTGACATCCATGCACCGCTGGCCAACCGGCTGGGCATATGGCAGCTGAAGTGGGAACTGGAAGACCTCTCGTTCCGGTACCTGGAACCTGAAACCTATCGCCGCATCGCCAAGCTGCTGGACGAGCGCCGTGGTGACCGCGAGACGTTCATCGCACAAAGCTTGTCGGAACTCGGTGCGGCGCTGGCCAAAGCCGGCATCCATGCGGAACTTGCCGGGCGCCCGAAGCACATCTTTTCCATCTGGAAGAAGATGCACCGCAAGCACCTGGAGTTCTCCGACCTCTACGACATCCGCGCCGTCCGTGTGCTGGTGGACGACGTGGCCAACTGCTACGCGGCGCTGGGCATCGTCCATTCGCTCTGGCCGCACCTGCCCGGGGAATTCGACGATTACGTGGCGCGTCCGAAGGGCAACGGCTACCGCTCCCTGCACACGGCGGTGATCGGCCCGCAGGGCAAGACGCTGGAAGTACAGATCCGCACCCACGACATGCACCGCGCCAACGAGCTCGGCGTGGCCGCGCATTGGCGCTACAAGGAAGGCGGCGGCGCCGACGCCGAGTTCGAGGCGAAGATCGCCTGGATGCGCAAGCTGATCGAGCCCCGCGGCGAAGACGACGCGGAACTGGCTGCCGGCTTCCAGACCGAGCTGATGGAAGACCGGGTGTACGCACTTACGCCAAAGGGCGAAGTGATCGACATGCCCCACGGCGCCACCGTGCTCGATTTCGCGTACCACATCCACACGGAAGTGGGGCACCGTTGCCGTGGCGCGAAGGTCAACGGGCGCATCGTGCCGTTGACCTTCCAGCCCCGCAGTGGCGACCGCATCGAAATCCTCACGGCGAAGGTATCCGAGCCGAGCCGCGACTGGCTATCGGTGCACCACGGTTACCTGCATACCTCGCGCGGCCGCGAAAAAGTGCGCGCGTGGTTCCGCCGCAGCGCCCATGATGCGAACCTCGTGGCTGGCCGCGCGACGCTCGAACGTGAACTGCGCCGGCTCGCGCTGCCCGATGCCGACATCGCGAAGCTTCCTGCCCACTTCAACCTCAAGACCCATGACGAGTTGCTGGTGGCGCTGGCGCTGGGGGAAGTTACCACCGGACAGGTGGCGCGGGCCCTCCAGGAGCGTGCGCCGGAACCGGAAGTTACCCAGTCGACCACACCGGTGGCTTCGCGCCCCGCCCAGCACGACCGCGGCGCGCTCAGCATCGACGGCGTGGGTAACCTGCTCACCACCCTGGCGCGCTGCTGTCAGCCGTTGCCGGGCGACCCGGTGAAGGGCTTCATTACCCGCGGACGGGGCGTGTCGGTGCACCGCGCCGATTGCGCGAGCCTGGCGGCCCTCGCCCGCAAGCAACCTGAGCGGGTGATCGAGGTGAACTGGGGCAAGGTGGACGTCCAGGCCTACGAGGTG
>NZ_DATHFX010000021.1:0-13746 GCF_035317885.1 Pinirhizobacter sp. | reverse complement strand
ATCGTCAGTTCCGGCCACAGCGGGGCAGTTTCCGGCAGCCAACCCACCAGCCGCCGACCGATTTCAGGACGGTCGATGAAGTCCTGCCCATCCAGTTCGATGGCCCCGGCATCCGGGCGCAGGGCACCGGCCACCATGGCCAGGGTGGTCGATTTCCCGGCGCCGTTGACCCCGAGCAGGCCAAGCACCTCGCCCCGCGCCAATGACAGGTTCAGGTCGTCCACGGCCACCCGGCCCGCCCGCCGCCGCGCCACGCCTGCCATCCGCAGTAAAACCCGGGTGGTCGTCATGCCGCGTCGTTCAGTTTGGCGGGGTCGGCATATAACCTGCATGCCTTGGATTTAGCGAGGAAAGGGCGCACGTTGGGATCAGTCATGGGCTGATTGTCACGTCGCCTCCGGATTCGTACAACCGGCAGCACATAAGTGTGCGCCCGTCGGTCTAACCGTGCTGGTGGGTATGGTGCATCGTCCACTACACTCTCTCCTCACCTGACTTCGCGTGGTTTTCATCCATGTTCCAGTCGTTGCTCGACTTTCTCTCCAACGGACTGACCCAGGCGGGTTGGGCCACCAAGCTTGTCTTCCTGCTGGTGGTCACACAGCTGACGATCTTCACCGTCACGCTGTTCTACCACCGCAGCGCGACCCATCGCGGCGTGGATTTCCACCCCGTGCTGGTGCATTTCTTCCGTTTCTGGGGTTGGCTCACCACCGGCATGGTGGTGAAGGAGTGGGTGGCCATCCACCGCAAGCACCACGCCAAGGTCGAAACCGAGGAAGATCCGCATTCCCCGCAGATCTTCGGCATCAAGAAAGTCTTCTGGGATGGCGTATCGCTCTACCGCGACGCCAGCGAAAACAAGGAAGACATGGAGAAATACGGCAAGGGCACGCCGAACGACTGGCTCGAGCGCAAGTTCTACGGTGGCCATCCGTACTGGGGCCCCACCCTTATGCTCTTCATCGACCTGGCCCTGTTCGGCGCCATCGGTGTTGCCATGTGGGCCGTGCAGATGATCTGGATCCCGTTCTGGGCCGCCGGTTTCGTCAATGGCATCGGCCACTGGTGGGGCTACCGCAATTTCGAAAGCGCCGACACGGCCACGAACATCTCGCCGTGGGGCTTCTGGATCGGCGGTGAGGAACTGCACAACAACCACCATGCGTTCCCGAGCTCGGCCAAGTTTGCCCTGCGCAAGTGGGAATTCGACATCGGCTGGGCGGCGATCTGTGCCTTCCGTGCCGTGGGCATGGCCAAGGTGTTGCGCGTGGCTCCCACGCTGAACCTGCGTCCCAATGTCAGCCTGCCCGATTCCGAGACACTCAAGGGCCTGCTCACCCATCGCTTCCACGCGATGACGGACTACTACCGCAATGTGATCCTGGCCACCCTGCGTGACGAAGTCGGCCACGCCGGCGACACCGTCAAGTCCGTGCCACGCCGCCTGCGTCGCGCCATGGCCGACGGCGGCAAGTGGCTGGATACCGAAGGCCGCGAGCGCATGCAGGCTGTGATGGCCCGCCGCCCGACGTTGGCCACCGTGTGCGATTTCCGCGCCCGCCTTAATAGCGTGATGGAAGAGCGCGGCACCGAGAACGCCCTGAAGAACCTCCAGGCCTGGATCCACGAGGCCGAGCAGAGCGGCATCCGCTCCCTGCAGGAATTCGCCCAGCGTTTGAAGGGTTACTCGGCGGCTGGCGCCGCGTAAGCGATCTAGAAAGTAAGCTAAAAGGCCGCGCATTGCGCGGCCTTTTTTTGTGGCGTCGTTCGAAAGCAGAGTTTAAACCGCGATCGAAATCTATAAGACGGACCGTGGCGTCGAAGTTACGCTCCTCTAAGTTTGCCTCTCAGGACGAGGGGTAGTAGTTCGCCGCATTGCAAAGGATTGTCGTGGGCGTCAATTGGGCAGCTGGCTTCATGAGGTGGAAGCCCTTCGTGGACTCGGCACGACTTGCGCAAAGCCAGAATCGAGTCCGGCGAGTGCATTGCACGCGATGTGCGGCCGATCAAGGCCGCATGACCTCCGACATCATTGTTTCGTGGCGGTGGTGCAGGCAATGTGTGGTTCCTATCCACGGGAGATTTCCCTATGACCACGGCTGCATTGCGCAAGTTGCACGAAGGTCCTTCCATCCTGTTGCTTCCCAATGCCTGGGATGCCGGTAGCGCCAGATTGGTGGAGAGCCTGGGCGCCAAAGCAGTGGCAACCACCAGTGCCGGGCTCTGCTGGTCCAGGGGCTATGCCGATGCCGCGGCGTTGCCGCCCGAGCAGATCATCGGCGCGGCGCGGGATATTCGGCGGGTGGTGTCGGTACCGCTGACGGTGGACATGGAGGGGGGATACTCCGACGATCCGAAAGCCGTGGCGGAACTGGCACTGCGGCTGGTGGATGCCGGCGTCAATGGCGTGAATATCGAGGACGGCTCCGACGCCCCGGAGCTCCTTTGCCGCAAACTCACGGCCATTCGCACTGCCCTGGCAAGCGCAGGTGCCGACCTCTTCCTCAACGTGCGCACCGACGTCTATTTGCGCGGGCTTGCTGGCCCTGGCGATGCCGTGGCGGAAGTGGTGCGCCGCGCCGCGCTGTATCGCGAGGCAGGCTGCGATGGCCTGTTCACGCCGGGCGCTTCCGATGGCGGCCATATCGGCGATATCGCCTCCTCCATTAGCGGGCTGCCGCTGAACATCATGCTGGTGCCTGGCTTGCCGGATTTGCCTACTTTGCAGCGCCTGGGCGTACGGCGACTGAGTGCGGGTTCGGCCATCGCCCAGGCGGGCTGGGGTCATGTGGGCCAGCTCGCCGCACGCTTCCTGGCGGGCGATATCGCCGAGGTGGCGGATGCGCCGGCGGCCGAATACGGCGCGATGAACAGGCTGTTTGCAGGTATCACTAGCTAATTCGAATGACCGGGATGTGGCGGGGTGCTTTCGGCACATGCAAGGCGCAGGGGTTCCGGGCGAGAGTGGAAGTTCTGACCCAACGCGGATCTCGCATGCGTACCTACCTCGCCGCAGCCCTCGGGCTCACCTTGTCCGGACTGTCCTTCGCCCAAGCACCGGCAGCACAGCCTTGGATCGCTCGCAGCAATGCCGATGCGCAGCTCCTGCTGGTGGAAACGGCGACCTTCAGCCCGGAAACCGCTACCAGCGTGGGCCTGGATGGATACGACGCCAAGGTTGCCGACCTTGGCAAGGACATCGACGCACGCCAGCGCGCCGCGTTGGTGGAGGTGGGCAAGAAGCTCGACGCGCGGCTGGCGCAGGAGAAAGACCCCAACGTCCTGCAGGATCTGAAGATCCTCAAGAGTCAGGTAGACCATCAGATCGAAGGCATCGATCTCAACGGGAAGTACCTGCTGCCGTATGCCGATGTCGGCCAGCTGATCTTCAATGGTGAGTTCGCCTTGCTGAAGGACGAAACCGATCCGGCGCGCCGCAACTTTGCCCTGGCGCGCCTGCAGTGCTACGTCGGCATGGTGCCAGGCTGCACGCCGATCGTCGAGGAAGCCAAGGCGCGCTTCACCGAGCGTCTTGGCAATAAAAACCTGATAGGCCCGTTCAAGGGTGAGGTGGAACAGAACCTGGGTAACACCTCGCGCTATGTCGACGGCGTGCACAAGCTCTTCGCCAAGTACAAAATCGCCGGCGCTGATGCTGCGCTTGCAAAGCTCGATGCGCAGATGGCGCAATACGATGCGTGGACGCGTAGCACGGTGCTGCCCCATGCCCGTGCCGAAGCGCCCTTGCCCGAACAGCTCTATGCCTATGGGCTCAAGCTGGTTGGCCTGGATATCGATCCGCGCGAATTGATCCGGCAAGCGCAGCTTGAGTTCATGGAAACGCGATACGCCTTGCAGGCGCTGGCGCCCGAAGTGGCCAGGGCCGAAAACCTTCCTGCAGGGGATTATCAGTCAGTGCTGAAGGCGCTGAAGAAGAAGCAGCTGGCCAAGGACGCGGTGGAACCCACCTACCACGCCGTCCTGGAAAAGATCGAGGATGCCATCCGGCGCGAGCGCATCGTGGACCTGCCCAAGCGCAAGATGGCCATGCGCCTGGCATCGGAGGCCGAGAGCGCCGCCGTGCCCGCGCCGCACATGGATCCGCCGCCGTTCGTGGGCAACAAGGGCGAACGCGGTACCTTCGTGCTTACCATGGGCAACCCGCCCGCCAACGGCAAGGCCAGCGATGCCTACGACGACTTCACCTTCGAGGCGGCGGCGTGGACGCTCACCGCCCACGAAGGCCGTCCGGGCCACGAACTGCAGTTCGCGGCGATGGTGGAGCGGGGCGTATCGCTCACGCGCAGCCTGTTCGCCTTCAATAGCGTGAACGTTGAAGGCTGGGCGCTCTACGCGGAAGCTGAGATGGTCCCTTATGAGCCGCCGGCGGGGCAGTTCATTGCATTGCAGTTCCGCATGCTGCGTGCGGCGCGCGCGTTCCTTGATCCGATGTTGAACCTGGGGCTGATCGACCGCGCCCGCGCACATGACATCCTGGTCAATGACGTGGGTCTGTCCGAGGCGATGGCGCGCCAGGAACTGGACCGCTACACCTTCAACAGCCCGGGCCAGGCCACGGCGTACTTCTATGGGTACATGCGTCTGTTGCAGCTGCGCGCCCAGACGGAAGTCGCCCTGGGCAAGAAATTCGACCGGCTGGCCTTCAACAATTTCCTGGTCGACCAGGGCCTGTTGCCGCCTGACCAACTGGCCGAGGCGGTGCGTACGAAGTTCATCCCGGCGCAGCTGAAGAAATAACGGGGACCGCGCAACCTCTACTTCGATGATTCCGGGCGAATCTGCGCGCTATGCGCGTCGGGGTCGATGGCGCCCACAGTGACGGTGCCTATCAGGCCATCGAAGTCTTTCTCGGCCTGGTCGTGAAGGCGCTTGACGACGGTAGTGGCCTGCTCCGGGAAGGGGCCGAAACCACTGATGTAGGCAAAGCCGCCGCTTTGGGCGGCATCCTGCATCGGCTGGATCTCATGGTTGAAGCGCTGCACCGCCCGGGTGCCGGCCACCTTGTCGCTGTAGTCCTTCTTTAATTTCAGGTAGATCTTCGAGGCCTGCTGCTTCTCCGCCGGGCTGCTGCGCGCGACGGCCCCGGCATAGGCGGTGACGTAGTCAGGGTTCTTGCGCTCGGCGGCCAGGGCCAGCCATGCCAGGCCCAGCGGGCGATTGACCGGGATGTCGCCGACGTCACCGTTGAAGAAGGCAATGCCCAGCAGGTACTGCGCATTCTTGTTAGCCCAGTAGGCGGCGTCGCGCAGCGATTCCCTGTAGCTGGACCAGTGTTCCCGCTGCAGGTGGTAAAGCGCGCGACAACCGTAGTAGTCGGCCGGCAGGATGCGCTCCAGGCCGTCGATGCAGTTGATGATCTTCTGGCCGCCGGTGAAGTCCATGGCCTGCTGGTGCAGGTCCGGCGACGAACTGGCCGTCGCCGGGGATGAGCTGGGGGCTGCCTGGGCCGCCGGGGTGCTGGCCTGATAGGCCGCGGCGGCAGGACTGGCCAGGACGGCGGCGATGGCCGCGGACGCGCAAACGAGCAGGATCTGGGCGGAACGGGCCATGGCGGATTCTTCCTTGCGGGAATTCATTGGGGAACTTACCCCATATCCCAAACGCAGGCACACGGTTTTCGCCGACACCATGCCGGGAAGAAACTTGGGGTCAGAGTAAAAACTCTGACCCCGCCTAGTGCGACGCTCCTGAAGAAACCCGGGCAAAAAAAACCCGCCTTGCGGCGGGTTTTGGTATTACTTGATTTTGCCTTCCTTGTAAGCCACATGCTTGCGTACGACCGGGTCGTACTTGAGCATTTCCATCTTTTCCGGGGTGTTCTTCTTGTTCTTGTCGGTCGTGTAGAAGTGACCGGTACCTGCAGAGGAAATCAGGCGAATCTTGTCACGCTTGCCAGCCATGTCTTGTTCTCCTTAGATTTTTTCGCCGCGGGTACGCAGGTCGGCGATCACGGCTTCGATGCCATTCTTGTCGATCGTGCGCAGGGCGTGGTTGCTGACGCGAAGCTTGATCCAACGCTTCTCGCTTTCGACCCAGAAGCGGCGCTCGTGCAGGTTGGGCAACCAGCGGCGACGGGTCCTGTTGTTTGCGTGCGAGACGTTGTTGCCTGTCTGCACACCCTTTCCGGTGACTTGGCATCTACGGGCCATGATGACCTCCGTAATTTGGTTAGACCGCCCCTTGGCCAGGACGGCATCGGCCCAGCCACGGTCCGATCGGGACCGTTACGCGCCTGTGGCTGGAGGTGGAACCCCTGTTTGCCATGGGACCCGCGGCGTGTGGCGGGCTTCCCCGACGGATCGGGGTGGCACAGGTAAGCCGCGCATTGTCGCAGAAGCCTACCTTTTGGCGCAAGTCGCGGGTGCGGATGCCAAGGATGTATGAAACAATTGGCCTCTTTGGCGCTTGCCGGGCGCCTTCAAACCGTATTTCAGACCGCATTTACCGAGGGAATCCACATGTCCGACACCAACGTCAACGGCCAGGCGGCCGGCCCGCAGCTGGTCCTGCAGAAGATCTACGTGAAGGATGCCTCCTTCGAGGCGCCCAACGCGCCGCAGGTATTCCAGGAGATCGGTGAAGGCGTCGACCAGCCGCAGGTCCAGCTGAACCTTGGCCACAAGGCCACCGACCTTGGCGAGGACGTCTTCGAAGTCGTCCTTTCGCTCACGCTTACCTGCAGCCTGGGCGAGCGCACCGCGTACCTGGCCGAAGTGCACCAGGCCGGCATTTTCGGCGTGGCCGGCTTCGCCGACAACGACCGGGACGGCATCCTGGGCAGCTACTGCCCGAACCTGCTGTTCCCCTATGCCCGCCAGATGGTCTCCTCGATGGTCCAGGAGGGTGGCTTTCCGCCGTTCCTGCTGCAGCCGATCAATTTCGACGCCCTGTACGCCGAGCAGCAGCGCCGCGTGTCCGGTGGCGAGACGCAGACCCTCAATAGCTGATAGCCGGCATGTCCCCTCCTGCCACGGTCGCCGTCCTCGGCGCCGGCTCCTGGGGCACGGCGCTGGCGGCATTGCTGGCACGTAACGGCGCGGACACACGTCTGTGGGGCCGCGACGCGGAAGCGCTGGCGGCCATGGCCGCCAGCCGGCGCAACGCCCGTTACCTGCCGGAAGTCGAGCTCCCGGAAGAACTCCACTACGAAAGCCACCTGGCTGCCGCCCTCGAGGGCGCGGACATCGTGCTTATCGTCGTGCCCAGCCATGCCTTCGCCGCCATGCTGGCCGAGATCGGCCCGTTGCTGGGGCCACAGACTGCCGTGGCCTGGGCCACCAAGGGTTTCGAGCCCGGCACCGGACGCTTCCTGCACGAACTGGTCGACGACGAATGGCCCGGTCGCCCGGCGGCCGTGATCACAGGTCCGTCGTTTGCCCGTGAAGTGGCGATGGGCCTGCCCAGTGCCGTTACCGTGCATTCGGACAACGAGCCTTTCGCCACGCGCATGGCCACCTTGCTGCACGCGCCCAATCTTCGCGCCTACACCGGCAACGACATGCTGGGTGCGGAGCTGGGCGGAGCGATGAAGAACGTGCTGGCCGTGGCCACGGGTGTTGCCGACGGCATGGAGCTGGGCCTGAATGCCCGCGCTGGCCTGATCACCCGTGGCATGAACGAGATGCTGCGCCTGGGCGTTGCCTTGGGTGCGCGTGCGGAAACACTGATGGGCCTGTCGGGCCTGGGCGACCTGGTCCTCACCTGCACGGGCGATCTTTCCCGCAACCGTCGACTGGGCCTGGCGCTTGGTCGCGGCGTGCCCATCGACGAAGCCATCCGCCAGATCGGCCAGGTGGTGGAAAGCGTGGTGACCGCCGACGAAGTGGCCCGGCTGGCGGAGTTCCACCAGCTGGATCTTCCCATTGCCAGCGGCGTCCGCGCCGTCCTGCATGGCGAGGTCACCCCGGTGGAAGGCTTGCGCGCCCTGATGGCCCGTGAACGGAAGCCCGAGTATCCGCACGGCCTGTTTGGACAGGACTAACCAGCCAGCATTGCGCAGCCCCGCTGAATCGTTCCGATACCCGGCCAGACATGGCCCAAAGGTCGTGGCGGTACTTTCATCTGCCCCTGCTAAGCTGGTTCTTTTGCAAATCGCGATTGGCGGCCGATGCAACAACCCAGCGGCAAACGAAGCCAGGGCCTGACCCACGCCAGTGGGCATGGCGAAGCCTTGCCCGTCGCCTGGGAGCGCATGCTCGATCCGGTCCCCGCACCCCCCGCCGAACACGTGGTGCTGGGCTTCTTCCTGGAAATGGTCAACGACGAGAACGAGGCGGCCGGCCGGCTTGAGGCTGCGCCCGTGTTGCTTACCGTTCTTGCCCAGGGTCGCTACGCGCGTCCGACGCCGCTCGATGGCAAGCATCTGTCCGCCGCGGCACTCACCCCGGCTGAAGTCCGCCTCGCCGCCACCGTATTGGGCCTGGGACAAGCCGTGCGCAAGGGCCGTACCTATGCACGGTTGTCCGCCCACCTGGGCGACGCCCTGCTCGCCGAGATGCTCGACACGGCGCCGTGTTTCTTCGGCGGCACGGCCGGCCTGCACCTTTCGCGTGGCAAGGCCCGCCCGCTGGGCTGGCGCTGGCTACTGGAGAAGGATGGCCGTCAGCGCCTGCTGCCGGTGCTTCCGACCAGCCAGCGCCTGCTGCGCATCGAGCACCTGTGGTATCTCGACGCCGAGCATGCGGAGATGGGTATCCTGGAAGGCGGCCCGGAAGAAACCGCGTGGCTCGACCTTCCGGCGCTGGCGCCGGAACACTCGCAAGCGATGCGCAACGCACTGGCCGAAGCCGGCCGTGTATCGCGCGTGCCAGCACCCCAGGTGTTCGACGGTGTCCGCCGCGCCTCGTTGCCGCCGCAGCCCGTGGTGGTCTTGCATGCACTGACACGCCATGCGCGCCTGGCCGTCGGTACACCGCCGTTGGCTTACGCGCGCCTGGCCTTCGATTACGCTGGCGAGCGCCTGCCTGGTCGCGGCGGTGAGCCATTGGTGCGTCGCGTCCGTTCCGGATCGCTGGTGGAAATCACCCGCCGCCGCGCGGAGGAACTGGCCAGCATGGAGCACCTGGAGGCGGCGGGCCTGAACCCCGCCGTGGACACCGAGGGCTTGCCCTGGGACATGGCCGACACGCTGCCCGACGACGCCTGGCTATTCCCCGGCAAGGGATACGCCGGCGCCCTGGAAGTGAACACGCCGGCGCGCTGGCTGGCCTTGCGCGCACGGCTGGAAGCGGACGGTTTCCACATCGAGTACGCGCCCAGCTTCCCGTTCGAGGTGCTTGAAGGGCCCGTGCGCTGGTATGGCAAGGCGGCCGAAGACGACGCCGACCACGCCTTTGACCTGGAGATCGGCATCGAGGTGGAAGGCAAGCGGGTGAACCTGCTGCCCGCGGTGGCCCAGGCCCTGGCCGAACACCAGTTCTCGCTGAGTCCCGGTGCCAGCGAGGCGGATGACGCCGTGTGGTATGCGCCCGTCGACGACCGCCGACGCGTGCCTGTGCAATTGAAGGACCTCCGCGGCCTGCTGGCGCCGCTGGCCGAATACCTCGAGCGCCCGAAGCAGTCGCTGCACCTGCCGCGCGTGCAGGCCGGACGCCTGGAAGAGCTGGCGCTGGCATTGCCTGCCGGCGGCTCGTTCGAAGCACCTGAGCGCCTGCGTGGATTCACCCAGCGCTTGCGCGATGCCGGCGAACGCGCCAGCGATGCCGTGCCCGAAGCCTTGCAGGCGGAGCTCCGCCCCTACCAGCGCGAAGGCCTGCGCTGGTTGAACGCGCTGGCCGAAGCGGAAGTGGGTGGTGTACTTGCCGACGACATGGGCCTGGGCAAGACCCTGCAGCTGATCGCCCATCTGCTTAGCCTGAAGGAAAGTGGGTCGCTTACTTCGCCGGCCCTGATCGTGGTGCCGACCAGCCTGATCCCGAACTGGATCGCCGAGTCCGCGCGTTTCGCGCCTTCCTTGAGCCTGCTGGCGCTGCACGGCCCGCAGCGCGCCGAAGGTTTCGCGCAACTGGGCACCTTCGACATCGTCCTTACCAGTTATGCACTGCTGCCGCGCGATGTCGCTGCGCTCAAGAAGCAGCCCTTCGCGTTGGTCGTGCTTGACGAAGCCCAGCAGGTGAAGAACCCGCGCACCCAGGCGCGGCGCGCACTGCTGACGTTGCAGGCGCCGCGCTGCCTGTGCCTTACCGGCACGCCGCTGGAAAACCACCTGGGCGAACTGTGGTCGCAGATCGACCTGGCCGTACCGGGCCTGCTTGGCGACGAAGGCGCCTTCCGCCGTCATTACCGCGGGCCGATCGAGAAACTACACGACCTTGAAGTGCAGGAGCGCCTGAACCGCCGCATCGCGCCGTTTATCCTGCGCCGCACGAAGGGGCAGGTGGCTTCGGAGCTTCCGGCCAAGACCGAAATCACCCGCCGCGTGGTGTTCGAAGGCCGCCAGCGCGAGCTTTACGAAAGCCTGCGCCTTTCCCTGTCGGAAGAATTGCGCGATGTCATCGCCCAGCGCGGTATCGCCCACAGCGGCATCGTGGTGCTCGATGCGCTGCTGAAACTGCGCCAGGTGTGTTGCGACCCGCGCCTGGTGAAACTGGAAGCGGCGCGCGGCGTGCGTGAATCGGCGAAGTTCGAATTGCTGATGGACATGCTGCCGAACCTGCTGGCCGAGGGCCGGCGCGTGCTGCTGTTCAGCCAGTTCACCGAGATGCTGAAGCTGATCGCCCACGAACTCGATCGCCGCCGCATCCAGTACGTTACGCTCACCGGCGAAACACGCGACCGCGCCGAACCCGTGCAGCGTTTCCAGGCCGGCGAAGTGCCGCTGTTCCTGCTGTCGCTGAAAGCTGGCGGCGTGGGCCTGAACCTCACCGCCGCCGACACCGTTATCCACTACGACCCCTGGTGGAACCCCGCCGCCGAAGCCCAGGCCTCCGACCGCGCCCATCGCATCGGCCAGGACAAACCCGTGTTTGTCTTCCGCCTGATCACCGCTAATACGGTGGAAGAGCGTATCGAGGAACTGAAGAAGCGCAAGGCGGAACTGGCGCATGCGGTGCTCGAGGGTGGCGGTAGCCGCGAGAAGCTGAGCTTCGACCAGAGTGATCTGGATGCGTTGTTGGCGCCTGCAGGGTAGGGCGATCTGCAACGGGCGCGTTCGCGTTCGTTGATATCTGTTTCGTCGATAACCGCAAAGAGGTCATCTTTGCGAAAACTTCCGTTCGCTTTTTTACGCACTTTTGCGACCGTTCCGATGGAGATGTCGCGGCGACTTTGGCACCATCGGCGGGCCGCTTTGAGCGGCCAGGGTTCAAACCCCTGCACTCCAGGAGTCGCACGCACACGAATGTGTGCGTCGGCTTCTTGTCGCCTATCGTTTTTAGGCGGGCGTGTCGGAAGGGTTCGTCCCTGACCGTTCGGTAGTGCGGAGTTTGAACCGACACGCCCGCCACCTTCATCTGGAGGTGGCCTCGCCGGAGACCGCATGGACGCGTCATCAGATGAAGACCTTCAGATCTTTTTTCGTTCGTACACGGAACTTGTAGAGCTGATCGGTCGATGCGTCGGCGCGTGCATCGCGCCCGAGTGCCATGCCGGCATGGAACTCATGCTTGAGCGCCTGGAGTTCCGCGACCGCCTCGGCTTCATCCTCGACTTCCTGAGCGCCACGATGGGCAAACGTCACCCACTGACGCAGGAGTACAAGGAGTGGCGTCGCGACCTCACCGACGTGAACCGGCGATGGCATGCCACCGTTCGCCTGGAGCGCCGCATCGGCCTGGTCCGGAAGGACACGATTCGGCTAGAGATCCATAAGGAGTTTGCAGCGGGTTGGGTGCAGCAACTACGGTCGATCTCGCTACGCCAGCCGTCGCTTGAGATGTTCCATCGAATCCAGGAGCAAAAGCGCGCGGCCCGGGCGGCGAACGGAACGGACAGCCAGGTTACCCAGGTGCCCGACATGCCGGATGACCGTGCTTGTCCGAGTGCCGACGTGCAAGCGGAGTTCGCGTCCTTAAGTGCGTTGCTCGTGCGCCAGAGCGAAGAAGACTGACGTCGTTGCCGCCTTACTTCGCATGAACTTGGCCGATAGCAAAAGCGCGTTAGAACTACCTGATCATGGGCGAAATCAAGAAGAAATCTGCCCGCGAATTGAGTAGCTTGAACATGCGCTTGCCCATCCCTGAGCGGTGGAAGATACTCTTCTTCCATACGCGATTGCGGATCTCGAGGCGGGCAAACATGGCTAAAAAGGTGAGTGTAACCATGCAGCTCGACCATGACGTCAACGAAAGAATTCTTGCAGAAGCCGCGCGCGAGCATCAGTCCGCGGAGGTTATCGCGGAGGCGCTCCTACGAGAGTCCCTTGATCGACGTAGCGAAGAGCGTGCATATCGCGCTCACTACGACGAACGTGTGGCGGCTGGGCTCGCCGACATTCGCGCCGGACGGGTAACTTCACACAACGAGGTCATGGCCAAACTCGCAGCATTGCAAGCGGAAGCGACGCGTGGCAAGTGAATGTGTCATGGTCCGATGACGCGGAATTTCAGCTTACCGAAATCTGGCGCAGCATAGCGCGCGACAATCCACAGGCGGCGGGTCAACTCAGTCGAATGATTGACGACGCTGTCGAATCGATTGCCCTATTTCATCACATGGGAAAGCCCATCGCGCAGCGGATGGATGGAAGCTGGGCATATCCGGCCAGGAAGCATTCCTCGAAGCGTTGGACGCCATGCCTGACACGTTGGTGAGTGTCGACGAGCGTCGGATCTGGGCCAATCAACATCGGGTGTCCACCGATGCGCCGCTTGCCGTCGCCACCGGCATCGGCTTGCCGTGGCCTGTGAATCAAGGCTGGCAGATGACAGCCGGTATGCACGGCCATGTCCCCAATCAGCGGCCATTCAATTCCGTTGACATGTGGTCATTCAATGGCAGGGTACTCGCGCCGAAGGCGGGTATTTACTACACCACATGCAACAGCAGGGGCAGTGCGCTGGCACATGTTGTCCACGACAACGGTTACACCACAACGTATTACCACATGGAAAACATGCCCAGCATCGCCGATGGCACGCGAATCGATGCGGGGACCTTTCTTGGTTATGTCGGCAATGCCTTGCCTTGCGGTGGCTCGAGTTCGGGCGCCCACGTACATATGTCGTTGCAATATGGCAATCGCGCAACGGCATTGGAAGGCAAGGTTCTCGGCGGTTGGACCTTCCATGAAGGCTGGTTCCCGTACCAGGGTTATCTAAGCCGTGGCAATCAGAGGATCCAGCCAGGTTCCCGCACGCTGGTCACCAACTACGGGGAAGATGATCCAGGGATGTAGATTCATCCTGGAGAGAGCCGGCCCGCTCCGTGTAGTCGGGCCGGCTCCGCGTTGAACGAACTGCTAGCCATTGTCGCCATCACGCTGACGACGAGCATCACGATTCCGATCGTGCGTATAGCGATGCCAAAGCATTCTCTTGGTGCCATCAGAATCCCCTGTTGTTTTTGATTCCTAAAGCCGGAATTAAGCAGCGACGTGGCGCGCCCACGGACATGAGTCGTTAGGCGCCAGGCAGGTCAAGGCTGTGATCGGTCGGTTCGGGTGTGACACCAAGCACCTTGAGGTGTGAGGAACCTTCGAAGCGATGCCAGCAGTTCTGCGGCACCACCACAAGCTCTCCAGAATTGAGGCTGATCCGATGCTGTTCGCTGTTTACAAGGAGAACA
>NZ_DATHFX010000020.1:0-4083 GCF_035317885.1 Pinirhizobacter sp. | reverse complement strand
CGACGATGGGCGGATCGTACTAGGCTGGTATCCACGTGGACGGCCGGAGCAGCTGAACCTCAAGGACAGCACCGGCACGGTCTGCGAAGCAGTACTTGTATCTTTCAACCGCGAGTTCTCGTATGCCATTTTCCGGCATGGGACAGCTACGCCTGGGCAGTTGATGCGGGCGGAAGCAGCACTGAAGTCCGTGGTGGAGAAGCTCCACCATGATGTCGGGCCAACACCCACGACCGGCAAGCGGAAGAAGTCCCGCACGATGTCCGTGCTGGTGGCCCGGGTCTTCGCAGAGGCATCTACTAGCCTGGTGGCGGTGCAAGCTGCACGCCTTTCCGGCATGTGCCGCTTATACCCGCTGCATTGAGACGCCCGGTTTCCACCGATCGCCTGCTGGCCCGGTTACGTCGCATGCAACGTCGCCGGAGGGTGGCGCGGCAGCCGGTGGCGGCTTCCGAACCGATCCTGCGCGCCGAGCTTTTCAGCGCGCGCGAGATGGATGCGCACGGCGAGGTACTGGCCGCCCAACATGTCTTGAGCACACACCGGGCGCCGGAGCGTTTGCTCTCCCGCCTGGCGGACAACGAGGCGATGCTGATCCAGTCGTGCGAGCGCCTGACGTCGGTCAATCGCCTGGGCTGGACCATCACGCCCGCCGCCGAATGGTTGCTCGACAACCTGTACCTGATCGAGGAACAGATCCGCATCGCACGGCAGGACCTGCCGCGAGGCTATAGCCGTGCCCTGCCCCAGCTGCGCGGCGGCGCGTCGGCGGGCTTGCCGCGGGTCTACGACATCGCCCTTGAAACCATCTCCCACGGCGATGGGCGCGTGGATGCCGCGAACCTGGAGCGGTTCGTCCAGGCCTATCAGCTGGTGACGCCGTTGCAGCTGGGCGAGCTGTGGGCCGTGCCGATCATGTTGCGCCTGGCGCTGATCGAGAACCTGCGCCGGGTGGCCGCCAAGGTGATGGCCGATCGTCGCGGCCGCACCATGGCTGCGCACTGGGCCGACGCCATGATGGTGCTGGCGCGGGGCGATCCGAAGAACGTGGTGCTTGTCGTAGCCGACATGGCGCGCTCGGACCCGGAGATGTCCAGCCCGTTCGTGGCGGAACTTGCGCGGCGGTTGCAGGGCCAGGGCCCCGCGCTGGCGCTGCCGCTGAACTGGATCGAACAACGCCTGGCCGAGACCGGGCAAAGCATCGAACACCTGGTGCAGTTGGAATCGCAGCAGCAGGCCTCCAACCAGGTCACCATCGCCAATAGCATCGGCAGCCTGCGTCTGTTGGCCACGATCGACTGGCGGGAATTCGTCGAGCGCGCAAGCCTGGTGGAAGAGGAGCTGCGACGCGACCCCGCGGGCGTCTACCCGCTGATGGATTTCGCCACCCGCGACCACTACCGCCACGTCGTGGAACATCTGGCACGCGGCGGACACAGCAGCGAGCGCGAAATCGCCCGCTCCGCTATCGCGTTGTGCGGGCAACCAGGGGGATCGTCCGGCGGCGCGCGGCGCCATGTCGGCTTTTTCCTGGTCGATGAGGGGCGCACGGAGCTGGAAGCATCGCTATCCCTGCGCGCCAGCTTCGCCGATCGCGCGCGCCGGGCTTTCGACCGGGCGCCGGTCGCGATATTCCTTGCCCTGGTACTGACGCTCACCGCCGCCCTTGCCGAGCCTACGATCATGCTGGCCGGCACGGGTTTTCCGGCCACGTGGATATGGGCCCTGGCAAGCGTCGCGGCCGTGTTGGTGGCAAGCCAGCTTGCGCTAAGCCTCGGGAATCTGCTGGCCACGTTGGCGGTATCGCCTCATGCCCTGCCGCGCATGGACTATGCCTTCGGCATTCCCGAGACGGCGCGCACGCTGGTGGTGATCCCGAGCCTGGTGGCCAGTGCGCACGACCTGGAAGCCCTGGTGGACGCACTGGAAGTTCGCTTCCTGGCCAATCGCGACGAGCATTTGCACTTCGCTTTGCTTACCGACTTCACCGACGCCAGCACCCAGACGCTACCCGGGGACGCCGCCTTGCTGGACCTGGCGCGCCTGCGTATCGAAGCCCTGAACGAGCGCCACCTCACCACCACCGTCGATCGTTTCTTCCTGTTGCATCGCGGACGCACATGGAGCCCCACCAGTCAGTGCTGGATGGGACACGAGCGCAAGCGCGGCAAGCTTGCCGATCTCAACCACGTGCTGCGTGGCGGTCCTACGGATGCATTCGTGCTGATTGCCGGCGACCTGGCCGCACTTCCACGCGTACGTTATGTAATCACCCTGGACACCGACACGCAGCTTCCGCGCGAATCGGCGCACGTGCTGGTGGGCACCATGGACCACCTGCTGAACCGACCCGTGTTCGACGCACGTCACCGCCGCGTGGTATCGGGGCACGGAATCCTGCAGCCGCGCGTGGGCATCAGCCTGCCCAACATTGCCCGCTCGCGTTATGCCCGCCTGCATGGAAGCGATGCAGGCATCGATCCTTATACGCGCAACGTGTCGGACGTCTACCAGGACCTCTTCGACGAAGGCTCGTTCATCGGCAAGGGCATCTACGACATCGACGTGTTCGAGGCTTCGCTGGCCGATCGCCTGCCGCCCGAGCGCATCCTCAGCCACGACCTCATCGAAGGCTGCTTTGCCCGCGCGGGCCTGGTCAGCGACGTCGAGCTATACGAGGAATATCCCGCCCGCTACGTGGACGATGCCCGGCGCCGCCACCGCTGGATACGCGGCGATTGGCAACTGCTGCCATGGCTGTTGCCCTGGGCGCCCACCGCGTCGCGCGGCTGGCGAGTGAACCCACTGTCGGTATTGTCGCGCTGGAAGATCCTGGACAACTTGCGTCGAAGCCTGGTGCCGCCGGCGTTGCTGGCGATGTTGCTGGTGGGCTGGCTGGCGCTCGTGCCCTTCGGCGAGTGGACCGCCGTAGCCATGGCCATGCTGCTGTTGCCGGCGGCGTTGTCGTCGCTGCTCGACCTCGTCCAGAAGCAGGCGGGCGTGAGCATGCGCCAGCATCTTTATGCCGCCCTGGGGAATATCGGCCAGCATGGCATGCGTGCCGTATTGGCGGTGGCGATGTTGCCGCACGAGGCGGCGTATAGCCTGGATGCCATCGGGCGCACCCTCTGGCGCATGGCCGTATCGAAGAAGGCTTTGCTGGAATGGCAACCGTCCGAAGATGTCGCCCGGCGCAGTAACCAGGGAACCTTGGCGCTGTGGCGCCGGATGGCGGTGGGGCCGGTGGTGGCGGTGGCGACGTTCGCGTTCGTGATGATCGACCGCCCCCTCGCGCTGCTGGTGGCCGCGCCCTTCCTGGTCGCATGGTTCGTCTCGCCCGCGCTGGCCCGATGGATCAGCCTGCCGCAGCGGCCACCCTCTGTAGCGCCAACGACGGAGCAACATGCCTACCTGCGCGCCGTGGCGCGCAAGACATGGGCCTTCTTTGACGTGCACGTGGGACCGGAAGACCACTGGCTACCCCCGGACAACGTGCAGTTGGACCCTGCCCCGGCAGTGGCGCACCGCACGTCGCCCACCAACATGGGCCTTGCCTTGCTGGCCAACCTGGCGGCACGGGACTTCGGCTACCTGGGCGTGTCCCGTCTGCTGGAACGCACCGGCCAGGGCCTGGCCACGATGACCCTGCTCGAACGGCATCGTGGGCATTTCTACAACTGGTACGACACACTCTCACTGCAACCCTTGCGGCCGCTGTATGTATCGTCCGTGGATAGTGGCAACCTTGCCGGTCACCTTCTGGCCTTGCGCATGGGCCTGCTGGAACTCATCGACCAGCCCACCTTCGATAACGCCTGCCTGGACGGGCTACGGGACACGCTGCTGTTGCTCAAGGGCGTGGCCGATGGCAGCACGCAGGACATCGATGACTTGCTGCACGGCCTGGCGACGGCCTTGCCCGTCACCGGCAGTCACGTGCTGGACCTGCTGCAGGCACAACATGACGGGGCCGCGGCGTTGGCGGCGACCCATGCGGGCAGCGGCGATGGAGACGCTGCTTTCTGGTCGAAACAATTCCTCGACCAGTGCACGGACCTGCTTGCCGAGGCGCGTTGGCTGCAC
>NZ_DATHFX010000019.1:0-6141 GCF_035317885.1 Pinirhizobacter sp. | reverse complement strand
ACCAAGAACCTTTCAGGCGTCGTCGGCATCGCCGAGGCGGCCAACGATTCGGCCGGCCGGGGCGTGGCCTGGTTCCTTAATTTCCTGGCGATGGTGTCCTTAAGCCTTGCCATCCTCAACATGCTGCCGATCCCGGTCTTGGACGGCGGACACCTGCTGTATTACCTTATTGAGTTGGTCAAGGGCAGCCCGGTCAGCGAACGAACGATGATTGCCGGCCAGTACGTTGGCCTGGCCTTGCTGTTCACGCTGATGGGCCTGGCCTTCTTCAACGACATTCACCGCCACTTCGTCTCGTGACCGTGACTTCGGGGCCCGGCGCCAGCGCCATCGGTTTTACGGCTTTACCATCCTCTTGCGTTGCCGGCCCCGTGCCTGCCACGCGCGAATATCCAGCGCCCGGTTTCGTCGCCGGTCGCCACGATTAACCTTACGGAATCGACGATGAAGCGTATCGCCGCCCTGATCTTGCTCGCCTCCCTCTCTGCGCAGGCCCTTGCCTTTGAACCGTTCGTCGTTTCCGATATCCGCATCGATGGCCTGACCCGCATCGCCCAGGGTACGGTGCTGAGCTACCTGCCGATCGAGAAGGGGGACACCCTCACCGACGATCGCGCCCAGGCCGCCATCCGCGCCCTCTACCAGACCAAGTTCTTCTCGGACGTCGAAGTCGACCGCCAGGGCAGCATCATGGTGATCAAGGTCGTCGAGCGCCCTGCCATCGCCAAGCTCACCCTGCGCGGCAACAAGGACATCAAGGAAGACGACCTGCGCAAGGGCCTGAAGGAGATCGGCCTGTCGGAAGGTGAAACCTTCGACCGCCTGTCGCTCGACCGCGTGCAGCAGGAACTGATCCGCCAGTACTACAACCGCGGCAAGTACAACGTGTCGGTCGATCCGCACGTCACGCGCCTGGACCGCAACCGCGTGGCCATCGACATCGAGATCCGCGAAGGCAAGGCTGCCAAGATCAGGGAAATCAACGTCGTCGGCAATAAGGCCTTCAGCGACAAGGATATCCGCAGCGGCTTCGAGCAGAACACCTCGAACTGGTTGTCGTGGTATTCCAAGGACGACCAATATTCCCGCGAGAAGCTCTCCGGCGACCTGGAAAAACTCGGCTCCTACTACATGGACCGCGGCTATGCCGACTTCGGCATCGACTCCACCCAGGTCAGCATCGCCCCCGACAAGCGCGAGATGTACATCAGTGCCTCGGTGAAGGAAGGCGAGATCTACACCGTGTCGGATGTGAAACTCCTCGGCGAGCTGATCCTTCCCGAGGACATGCTGCGCAAGCTGGTCTTCATCCACAAGGGCGAGATCTTCAACCGCAAGGCCATCGAAGCCAGCTCCGATGCCATCAAGGGCATCCTGGCCAACCTCGGCTACGCCTTCGCCAAGGTCACGCCGATCCCGAAGCTCGACCGCGACAACCGCACGGTCGACCTCACGCTCTTCATCGAGCCGGGCAAGCGCGTCTACGTGCGCCGCGTGGTCTTCCAGGGCAATACCCGCACCGAAGACGACGTCATGCGCCGCGAGCTTCGCCAGCTCGAAGGCACCTGGTATTCACAGGCCGCGCTCGACCGCTCCAAGACGCGCCTTGACCGCCTGGGCTACTTCAAGACGGTGAAGATCGACAAGGCGCTGGTGCCGGGCACCGACGACCAGGTGGACGTCACGGTGAAGGTGGAAGAACAGTCCGCCGGCAGCCTGATGTTCGGCGTGGGTTACTCGCAGTACTCAGGCATCATCCTGTCGGCCTCCGTGTCGCAGAACAACTTCCTGGGTACCGGCGACCGCTTCTCCGTCGGCGCTGAGACCTCCGACTTCTACAAGCGCGTGAACGCGTCGTACGTGAACCCGTACCTCACCGATTCGGGCATTGCGCTGGGCTACAACGCCACGTACTCGAAGCTCGATTACGGCGATACCGATTTCGCCAACTACACCTACAGCACCACGGCATTCTCCGCCTACCTGAACATCCCGGTGACCGACTTCGACTCGGTCACCGCGGGCCTGGGCATCTCCAGCAACAAGATCAATACCTCGCCGGGCTTCACCCCGCAGGAACTGATCAATTACCAGAACACGGTAGGCAACCAGACCATCCATTCGTGGACGGCCAACCTGGGCTGGTCGCACGACACCCGCAACGGCTACTGGGCGCCCACGCGCGGTGGCGTGATGAGCGTGTCGAGCGAAATCGCCCTGCCCGGCTCCACCGTCAGCTACTACACGATCAACACCGACCTTGGCCATTACTGGCCGGTGGGCCGCGGCTTTGTGCTGTACCTGGACGGCAAGCTCGGCTACGGCAATACCTACGGCAAGGACAAGGACCTCGCCTTCCCGTTCTGGAACAACTTCTTCTCCGGCGGCGTGCGCGACGTCCGTGGCTTCCAGGACAACACCCTCGGTCCGAAGCTGTGCTCGGGCGTGACGCAGGATCCGAAGTTCCCGAACGATCCGACCAAGCAGGTCAGCGTGCTGCCCAATTCGAAGGGCCAGTGTACCGACAGCTACTACAACTACGCCCAGCCGATCGGCGGTGCGTTCAAGGTGCTCGGTACCGCACAGGTGTTCCTGCCACTGCCGTTCCTGAAGGACGTGAACACCGCGCGCGTGTCCTGGTTCATGGACGTGGGCAACGTGTACGCCGACCTCGGCGCCTTCAAGGCGAAGGACCTGCGCGCTTCCACCGGCCTGTCGTTGCAGTGGCAGGCCCCGATCGGACCGCTGATCATCAACTTCGCCATCCCGTTCCGCGCCCAGGACGAAGACAAGCACTACGAAGAGCGCATCCAGTTCACCTTCGGCAGCCAGTTCTAAGCCAAGCGCTATCGCGCCGACGTACTATCATCGCGGGGTGGCATGGGCGCGAAACCCATGCCACCCTTTCTTTTTCCCCCAAGCCGGGAACGGACCATGAGCGGACCCAGGCCCTATTCGCTGGCCGAGCTTGCACGGATGTTCGAACTGGAAGCCCGCGGCGACGGCGACACGCGGGTGGACGGCGTGGGCACCCTGGCCGCGGCCACCCCCACCCAGCTCACCTTCCTCTCCAACCCGAAATACACCTCGCAGCTGGCGGTGAGCCAGGCCGGCATCGTGGTGCTGCGCGCCGAGGATGCCGACGCCCGCCAGGGCGCCAGCCTGGTCGCCCGCGACCCCTACGTTGCCTATGCAAAAATTGCCGCGTTGTTCGAACGCCGGCCGGCCTACCCGGTGGGCATCCACCCCAGCGCGGTGGTGTCTGCCTCCGCGCGCGTGGCCGCCAGCGCCAGCATCGGCCCCTGCTGCGTGGTCGAAGACCATGCCGTGATCGATGACGGCGTGGTCCTGGGGCCCCATTGCATGGTGGGCGCAGGCTGCGTTGTCGGCGCACAGAGCCGCCTGGTGGCCCGCGTCACACTGGTCACCAGCGTGACCCTGGGCAAGCGCGTGATCATCCACCCGGGGGCAGTGATCGGCTCTGACGGGTTCGGGCTGGCCTTCGACCGCGACCACTGGATCAAGCTGCCGCAACTCGGTGGCGTGCGCATCGGCGACGACTGCGAGATCGGCGCCAATACCACCATCGACCGTGGCGCACTGGACGACACCGTGCTCGAGGAAGACGTGCGCCTGGACAACCAGATCCAGATCGCCCACAACGTGTACGTGGGTGCGCACACGGCGATGGCCGGCTGCGCGGCGGTAGCCGGCAGCGCGAAAATCGGCCGCTACTGCATGGTCGGCGGCAATGCCGGCATCCTGGGGCACCTTGAGGTAGCCGACCGCGTTACCATTACCGCCAAGAGCCTGGTGACCAGCTCGATTTCCGAGCCTGGTGAATATTCCTCGGGCACGCCGTTGCAGGAAAACCGCCAGTGGCGGCGCAACGCGGCCCGCTTCAAGCACCTGGACGAGTACGCGCGCCGCGTGGCGGCGCTGGAAAAGGATAAGAAACATGAATGAGCAGGGCCCGGGCGTGACACTACCCGTCGACATCGAACACATCCAGCGCTTGCTGCCGCATCGCTATCCGTTCCTGCTGGTCGACCGCGTACTCGAATTCACGGCCAGTCAGACCATCGTCGCGATCAAGAACGTCACCAGCAACGAGCCGTTCTTCCAGGGGCACTTCCCCGGGCATCCGGTGATGCCCGGCGTGCTGATCATCGAGGCGCTGGCGCAGGCTTCGGGCCTGTTGATCCAGCTTACCGCCGCGGCGGGCAGTTGCCTGGAGAACCCGCTCTTTTACCTGGTGAAGGTGGACAAGGCCCGCTTCAACGCGCCGGTCGTACCCGGCGACCAGCTCCGCATGGAAGTTCGCCTGAAGCGGATGATCCGCGGCATGGGCATTTTCGAGGCCCGCGCGCTGGTCGATGGCGAGGAAGTGGCCAGCTGCGAGCTGATGAGCGCGCGTCGCGCAGACTGACCAAGGAACCGGCACCAGCCATGATCCATCCGACCGCGCAAATCGACCCCTCCGCCCGCATCGGCGCGAACGTCACCATCGGTGCCTACACCATCGTCGGCGCCGACGTGTCGATCGGCGATGGCACCATCGTCGGCCCGCACGTGGTGATCGAAGGCCCCACGCGCATCGGCCGGGACAACCGCATCTCGCAGTTCGCCTCCATCGGTGGCCCACCTCAGGACAAGAAATTCTCCGGCGAGCGCACCGAGCTTGAGATCGGCGACCGCAACCTCATCCGCGAATTCGTCACCATCAACCGCGGTACCGGCGAGGGCGGCAGCCTCACCCGCGTGGGCAACGACAACTGGCTGCTGGCCTACGTCCACATCGCCCACGACTGCATCGTGGGCAACAACGTAGTGTTCTCCAACTACTCGGCACTGGCCGGGCATGCCGAAATCGGCGACTGGACGATCCTCTCCGGATATTCAGGCGTGCACCAGTTCTGCAAGGTGGGCGCGCATGCGTTCATCGGCATGGGCTGCCTGGTGGGCTCGGACGTACCACCCTTCGTGATGATGGCCAACGAAGCCCGCGGCCGCCCCCGCGGCATCAACAGCGAAGGCCTGAAGCGCCGTGGCTTCGACGCCGCCCGCATCGGGGCCATCAAGCGCGCCTATCGCACGCTGTTCATGGCCGGATTACCGCTGGCCGAAGCCCGCGAGCAACTGGGAGCCCAAGCGCAGGAGAGCGAGGACGTACGCGAAATGCTCGCCTTCCTCGACCGTAGCGAGCGCTCGCTCGCGCGTTAGGACATGGCGCCCACCCGCACAACGGGCTCGCCCGTCATCGCCATCCTGGCGGGAGAGGAATCCGGCGACCAACTCGGTGGCGACCTGATCGCTGCGCTGCGCCGCCGCTACCCCGATGCGCGCTTCGTCGGCATCGGCGGTTCGCGCATGCAGGCCCAGGGGCTCGATTCCTGGTTCGACATGCGCGAGCTCTCCCTGTTCGGCTTTGCCGAGGTAATCAAGCACCTGCCGCGCCTTCTGAAGCTGCGTCGTGCGCTGGTGAAGCGGCTGATCGAGCTCAGGCCCGATGTGGTGGTCGGCATCGATGCACCGGATTTCAACCTCGGGGTGGAAGAGCGTGTACGCCGCGCCGGGCTGCGCACCGTGCACTATGTCAGTCCGTCGGTGTGGGCGTGGCGGGAGAAGCGTGCCGAGAAGATCGGCCGTGCTGCCGACCGCGTGCTGTGCCTGTTCCCGATGGAACCTCCGATCTATGCCCGGCACAAGGTGGACGCCCGCTTCGTGGGCCACCCCCTGGCCGATCGTTTCCCCCTGGTGGCCGACCGTATCGCCGCCCGCGTACGCCTGGGCCTGCCCCAGGATGCTCCCGTGCTTGCGGTGCTGCCTGGCAGCCGCCGCAGCGAGCTGGAGCGCCTGGGCACGAGTTTCCTTGACGCCGCGCGCAAGGTCGCCGAGGCCATTCCGACGCTGCGGGTGGTGGTTCCCGCTGCCAACGCCACTGCCCTGGCCACCATCGATGAGATGATCGCCCGCGCACCGTTTCCAGGCGCGCCACCGCTGGTCCTGCAGAACCATGCGCACGACAGCATGCTGGCCGCGGACGTCGTACTGCTGGCCTCAGGGACCGCCACGCTCGAAGCCATGCTGGCCAAGCGGCCGATGGTGGTGGGCTACAAGGTGTCGCCGGTCAGCTACCGC
>NZ_DATHFX010000018.1:0-6193 GCF_035317885.1 Pinirhizobacter sp. | reverse complement strand
CAACTCGATGCAGTGCGCGGGTGCATGCAGCGTAGCGGTCGCCTGCGCCGAGCGCAGCGAATCGGGCTTCATGCCGACGTCTTTCATGCTGTTTTCAAATCCTCGTGAGGATGCCCATGGCGGTGCGCAGGGTCGTCGTCGAAATCGTCGCGGATGCAACACCCCTCGACGAAGGCGCTGCTGCCATCGGCATAAAATTCTTCCTTCCAGACCGGCACCCCGTGCTTGACGGCATCCACGGCCCACCGGCACGCCTCGAACGCCTCGGCGCGGTGCGGCGCGCGTACTACGCAGGCGATCGCCAGGTCGCCGATGGCAAGCTTTCCCAACCGGTGCTGGATGCGGCAGTAAGGCACGCCGAATTTTTCCCGCGTGCGCTGTTCAATCTCGCCGATCAGGCGCGCAGCCACGGCTTCGTGCGCGGTATAGGTGAGGCCAGTGACCTTGCGGCCCAGGTGTTCGTCGCGCACGGTGCCGACGAACAGGGCCAGGCCGCCACATTCAGGGTGGTCACCCAGTTCCAGCAGGGCGTCGATGGACAGCGGCTGGTGGGAAAGGAAAGCCATGGCCTAGCCTCCCGCCACGGGCGGTAACAGGGCGATGCGCCGATCGGCCGGCAATGGATCGCGGCGGCGCACGATGGCATCGCCGCTGACGCAGGCGCAGGCATCCACGGTACCGGCCAGGTCCGGGCGCAAGGCGTCAAGCGCCGCAATGGCGTCGCCCACCGTGACGGCGTCGCCCGCCTCCACGGACATCTCGGACGTGCCCGCCAGGCGGGCCATATTAGCGAAGAATTCGAAGGTCACGGCAGTCATGCGTGTTCCATGTTGCGTTCGTCAGCCACCCATCGCATGCATCAGCACGGGCCGCTCCACCGGCCCTGGCGCCGACGCGTAGCCGGGTTCCTTGTTCCATACCGCGCGGCGAAGCAGGCGGACGATCTCAAGGTCGTCATCGCCTGCGCGCATGCGCACGCCAAGCGGGGTACCGGACCTGGAGAACAGGCAGGTATAGAGCTCGCCGGTGGCGGTGATGCGCAACCGGTCGCACGATGCACAGAATGGGTGCGTCACGGTTGAAATGATGCCCATGGGGAAATGGCCGTCCACCCGGTAGGGGCTTGCGGGGTCTGGCCCGCGCGGGAGTTTTTCCACTGTATGGGCTGTGCCGATGGCGGCAAGGATATCGTCCTCGCCCACCACGTTCTCGCGCTGCCAGTGGCCGGGTGCGTCCAGCGGCATGTACTCGATGTAACGCAGGGACAAGCCACGCTGCATGCACCACTCAAGCAGGGGCAGCACCTGGTGTTCGTTCTGCCCGCGCACCACCACGGCGTTGATTTTCACCGGGGCGCCGGCGTCCTGCAGTGCCTCGATGCCCTTCAACACCGGCGCGATGCCGCGGCCGGTCATGCGCGCGAACGTATCGCCATCGATGGCATCCAGGCTGACATTGAAATCGTCGATGCCGGCCTGGACCAGGCGCCACGCCACCGGCGCCATGCGCGAGGCGTTGGTGGTCATGGAAATCCGCTTCAGTCCGCGGGATTTCAGGCCCTGCAATTGATCAACCACGGTCAGCAGGTCCGGCCGCAGCAAGGGCTCGCCGCCGGTAAGGCGGATCTGGGTAATACCCTCATCGACGAACAGCCCCGCCAGCCGCAGCAATTCTGGCCCGGACAGAAGTTGCGCCCTGGGCAGCCACGCCGGGTGTTCAGGCATGCAATAGGTGCAGCGGAAGTTGCAGCGATCCGTCAGGGAAATCCGCAACTTGCGCTTGATGCGGCCGTGTTGGTCGGGCAGCTGGGCGTTCATCGCGCTTATTAACGCACAACTTCGGTCACGGCGACATGATCGCCACGGGATGACGCCCCCGTTTAAGGGGTCAGTGTACGGTAAACAGCCGGTCGAAGCCGGCGATGCGCAGGGTGTTGCGCAGGTCCGAGCTGGCATTGACGATGCGGATCTCCGCCTGGTCGCCGCCGGCATGTTCGCGCAGCAGCATCAGCATCCCCAGGGCCGAGGAATCCATGGTACCCACTTCGCCCAGGTCCACCACGTAGCTGCGTGCGCTGCTGCCCTCGGCCAGGCACGCATCGTGGAAGGCACGGTGCATGGAGAAATCGAAGCGCTCGCCCAGGTGCAGGGTGAGGCAGTTGTGTTCCGGATCGTGGTGGACGTCGAGCGACATGGGGTTCTCCTAATGTCTAGAACAGGTCGATGTCGCCGGCGCTCATCGAGGTCTGCAGCGCCGGGCCACGCGAGCGAAGTCGGGCCTTCTCACGCTGTTCGGCCAGGCGTGCGCGCATCTTCTGGGCACGGGCGCCAAGTTCAGAGGCATCGGTGGACGCGCAAGCGAGCTCCTCGATGTCACGGGTGCAGTCGGCGGTGATCTCCTGCAGTTCCACCAGGCGCGTGCGCGTCTGGTGCAGCAACTGGCTCAGGATGTCTTCGAACTGCAGCGAGCGGATGGTGGTCGATACGTCGGCGCCCAGGCCGCGGTTGATGGTGGCCGCCTCGTCGGCGGCGGCATTGGCGCGCGCATCGCTCTCGGTCAGGTGCACCATCATGCCGTCGATGCCACCCTTGGCCGCCAGGGCCACGCTCATGTCCTGCGAGGCCATGGCGCCGACCAGCTCGCGCAGCTGTTCCATGGACTTGCGCGAACGCTCCACGTGGGTGCCGATCTTCTCGTTGAACTGGTTCGAATGCTGGGCGAGGTTGCGGATCTCGCCGGCTACCACGGCAAAGCCGCGGCCGGACTCACCGGCGCGTGCAGCCTCGATGGCGGCGTTGAGCGCCAGCAGGTTGGTTTCCTCGGCGATCGTGTTGACGTTCTTCAGCAGCGCGAAGACGGCGTCCATCTCGCGGCTCATGCCGTCGATGCGGTAGACGATGCGCAGGCTCTCGCGCGACAGCTGCACGATCAGGCCGACGAAGTGCTCGAGCAGGTCGCCCGTGTGGGCGGCGAAGTCCTGTACTGAAATCCCCTTGCCCGAGGCCTCGATGATCTGGCGCAACAGCGCCTGCTGCATACCGGTCTTGCGGGAAAGACCGTCGAAGCCGCCGCCCAGTTCCGCCACTGCGTCGCGCAGCAGGTCCAGCGCCTGGTGCAGCTCACGGCTGGCGTGGCCCAATTCGTCGACGATGGCGCTGCGTACTTCTTCCATGGCCTCGCGCACGGCAACCGGGTCGTTGGACGAGGTTTCCACTACCGCTACGGCAGCACCACGGCGGTGGAACAGCACGATCCAGCAGCCGGCAAGCACGGCGACCGCCAGCGGCGCCACCCAGGCGCCGTGGAAGGCCAGCACGGCCACCATGGCCAGGGCGCTGATGACAAGGCCGACCAGCCTGTCGCGGGAATGATTGACGTCCATGATGTTGCCTTTGCAGTTCAGCTCGCCACGCGCGTGGGCGCGGCGGCAATGGGAAGATGGGATAGCGCCAGTACCCGCGAGGCGATCTGGTCCAGTGGCAGGACCTGATCGGCGGCGCCCGCCTTGAAGGCGGCACCGGGCATGCCCCAGACCACCGAGGATGCCTCGTCCTGCACCAGGGTAGGCGCGCCGCCCTGGCGCAGCTCGCCCAGGCCACGGGCACCGTCGTCGCCCATGCCGGTCAGCAGCACGCCGATGGCGGCGGCGCCGATACTGGCGGCCACCGAGCGGAACAACACATCGACACTTGGCTTGTGCCGGTTCACCGGCGGGCCATCGTGCAGGCGGCAGACATAGCTCGCACCGTTCCACACCACCAGCAGGTGGTGGCTGCCTGGCGCGATGTACGCGTGGCCCGGCTGCACCGGCTGGCCATCGCGGGCTTCCACCACGCGCATGGCCGAGCACTTGTCCATGCGTTCGGCGAAGGGACCTGAGAACGCCGCGGGAATATGCTGGGCGATGACGATGGGCGGCGCATCGGGCGGCATCGCCTCCAGCACTACGCGGATCGCCTCGGTACCGCCGGTGGATGCACCGATGGCAACGATCCGCTGGCCACCGCGGCTACCGGCTGCCTGGGTCATCGGCAATACCGCATCGGCGCTCAAGCGCGGCGGCACTTCGAGCCTGGCCACGTCCACGGAACGGGCCTTCGGCCGTGATGCGGCTGCCAGGCGGACCTTCTGGCAGATCGCCAGGGTATTCTCGGGCAGGTTGTTGGCCAGGTCGCTGTCGGGCTTGGCGAAGAAATCCACAGCGCCCAGTTCCAGCGCGCGCAGGGTGACATCAGCTCCGGCGGTGGTGAGGCTGGACACCATGACCACGGGCATCGGCCGCAGCCGCATGAGGTTCTCGAGGAAGGTCAGGCCGTCCATGCGCGGCATTTCCACGTCCAGCGTGAGGACGTCCGGCGAGAGCGCCTTGATCTTCTCGCGCGCGATCAACGGATCGGCAGCCACGCCCACCACCTCGATCGCGGGATCGGAGGAGAGCATGGTCGTCAGCAACTGCCGCACCAGGGCGGAGTCGTCGACGATGAGGACGCGGACTTTTTGCATGGGTTACCGGTGCCTGTGCCTGTGCCTGTGCCTGTTGCAGCTTAAGAATTGCCCTGGCGAAGGGAGCTTCAGAAAAGCTCCACTTCCCCCTTTATCGGATCGTTGGCCAAACGCTTGAGGTAGCGCCGCTCGCGCTCCACCAGGGTGGTGTCGTGGACCGCCCGCAGGTGCCGGACCCGGGCTTTCCCCGAATGGGGGAAAAACTGCACCTGGCGGGGATAGACGTCGCCCAGGTCCGAGGCGCACAGCTCCAGGCCCTCGGCCGCCACGTACTTGCGGACGAAATCGATGTTGCGCTGGCCGATGTCGGTCATCGCGGCAAGCACGCGGGCGCCGCCGAAGATCTTCACTTCCAGGTCCTGGCGCTGGCCACCGGCCCGCAGGATGGCATTGATCAGCTGTTCCATGGCGTCGTTGCCGTAGCGGGCGCCGCGGCTCACGGTAGCCGTCCAGCCATCGCGCGGGCCCGTGGGCTCGGGCAGCATGAAATGGTTCATGCCGCCGATCCCGCGGCGCTTGTCGCGCACGCAGGCGGAGACACACGAACCGAGCACGGTGGACACCATCTCCTGCTGGGCGCTGACATAGAACTCACCGGGCAGGATCTTCACCGTCACGCAGTCCTGCGCCGGGTCCCAGAACCGCCGCACGTGCTCGAAGCCGGGCAGTACCCGTTGCGGGTCGAAACCGACGAACGTGCGAGGCGGCGCAAGGGGCACGGAGGTCATGCGGTGCGCTTCCGGTAGATGGTGCGTCCCACCAGGTCGAAGTCCTCGCAGAGGCCGTACATGGATTCGGAATGCCCGAGGAAAAGGTAACCGCCGTCCACCAGCTGCTGCGCATAGCGCGCGAACAACCGCTGCTTGGTCGGCTTGTCGAAATAGATCACCACGTTGCGGCAGAAGATCGCATCGAAGGGATGCTGCATCGGCCACTCATGCAAGAGGTTCAGCGGGAGTATCGTCACCAGTTCGCGCAGCCGCGGGTGCACCCGGGCGAGCCCGGCGTAACTGCCCTCGCCGCGCTGGAACCAGCGCTGGCGGCGCGCTTCATCGACCCCCGCCAGGCGATCGATCGGGTACACGCCCTCCCGCGCGGTGCGCAGGGCCTGCGGTGAAAGGTCCGTGGCAAGGATCTTCGCGTCGATGTGGCTGTCGGATTTTTCCAGCGCCTCGGCCAGCACCATGGCCATGGCGTAGGGTTCCTCGCCGGTGGAACAGCCGGCCGACCAGATGCGCAGGCGGCCGTGGCGCTTTTCCTTCAGCCAACGGGGCAGCAGTTCGTTGGCAATGAAGTCGTAGTGATGCACCTCGCGGAAGAATGAGGTGACGTTGGTGCTGATCGCGCTGGCCAGTTCGCCCATTTCCGCATCGGGATCCGAACGCAGCAGCTGGCAATATGCGGCGAAGCCATCGAGCTTGAGCGCGCGCAGGCGGCGCAACAGGCGGCCCTGCACCAGCTGGCGCTTGTGGTCACCCAGGCTGATGCCGCAATGGGTGAGCACGAACTGGCGCAGGAACTCGAACTCGGCATCGCCCAGCATCGGGCCGCCCACGCCCGGGAGCGCGGCGGGATCGCCGTCATCCACGGGCCGGGCGCTCACTTAGAATTCCTTCCAGGCGCCGCTGTCGGCCGTCTCGGCCGCGCGCGTTGCGCGGGCCGGCTGCGACTGGCGTACCGCTTCCAGGAT
>NZ_DATHFX010000017.1:0-3183 GCF_035317885.1 Pinirhizobacter sp. | reverse complement strand
AAGCAGCTCACTTTGAATGAACTGAGCGACGTGGCCGACCGCATCAGCGCAGCCTACCAGCGTGCCGGCTACCCGCTGGCACGTGCCTACGTGCCGGCCCAGACGCTGCGCGAGGGCGTGGTGAAGATCGCCGTGGTGGAGGCCCGCTACGGCAAGGTCGTGCTGCAGAACCAGAGCGCGGTGGCCGACGGCCCGCTCAATGCCACGTTGGCACCGCTGCAGCCAGGCCAGCCGGTGAGCAACTACACGCTGGAACGCAGCCTGCTGTTGCTGTCGGACATCCCCGGTGCGCTGACAGGCTCGGTGGTACGTCCGGGCACCGACCCCGGCACCTCCGACCTCCTGGTCAATGTCAACTCGGCGCCGCGTTACACCGGCACCATCGGCCTGGATGACTTCGGCAATCGCTACACCGGGCGGGCGCGCCTGGGCGGCAACTTCAACGTCAACGGTCTGCTGCACCAGGGCGACCTGCTCGACTTCAGCGCGCTGAGCTCCGGCGGCGGCATGAACTATGCGCAAGGTGGCTACCGTTACCTGCTCAACGGCCAGGGCACCACCCTGCGCGCGGGCGTATCGACCCTGCACTACAATCTGGAAAACGGCCTGGAAGCGCTCGATGCGCATGGTTCGGCCCTGGTGGGCAGCATCACGCTGTCACAGCCGATCATCCGCAACACCGCCGGCAACCTGTACGGCCAGATCGAATTCGATCGCCGCCTGCTCAGGGATGATATCGACGTGGCCTTCGTGCACAACGATCGCCAGGCGAATGTCTGGATCGCCAGCCTGGCGGGCGACCAGCGCGACAGCACCGGCATTACCAACTTCAATATCAGCGCCACCCACGGCAAGATCACCTATACCGACACGCTGGCCGACATCATTGACCTCCTCACCGCGAACAGCCAGGGCACGTACACCAAGTTCAGCGCCTCGGTATCGCGCCTGCAGCAGCTCAACCCGGACAACGCGATCTATGTCGGCTACAGCCAGCAGTGGTCCAACAAGAACCTCGACACTTCCGAAGAGTTCTACCTGGGCGGCCCCAACACGGTACGTGGCTACGATGTGGGCGTGCTGGCAGGTTCGCAGGGCAACCTGATCACCGCCGAATTCCGCCACGACTTCAACCTGCCGAACCTCCCCGGCCACTGGCAGGCGGCGGCGTTTGCCGATACCGGCCGTGTACAGGTGTACAAGAACCCGTTCGTCAACGGAGTCAACAGCGGCCGCGTCAGCAGCGCGGGTCTGGGCCTGCACTGGGCCACCGCCGACAATTGGACCGTCAGCGCCAGCGCCTCCAAGCCGATCGGCAACACACCAGACCTCCTGGGCGACGTCGGTACCAAGACGCGGTTCTGGGTGCAGGTACAGAAAGGGTTTTACTGAACTGCCGCAAAGAAAAAACCCCCGACGATTCGGGGGTTTTTTTTAAGAAAGAACACGGCGTTAGCCGCCGATCTGATACTCGGTCTTCACCAGTCCGCCGGAATAGTGCCGAGTCTCGACATGCCGCAACCGGATGTCATTCGGCAAAGTGCCGAAAAGCGGAATGCCCTCCCCGATCAGCACCGGCACGCGCGTGATGATGAGGCGCTGGATGAGTCCAGCACGCAGAAAGCGTTGAATGGTGATACCGCCATCAATATAGAGGTGGGTGGCACCACTTGCGGCAAGTCGCGAAACAATGTCGGCTGGAGACCCCGCCATCTGTTCGACGACGCCGCCCACGGCGGCCGACAAATCGACCGGTTGACTGCTAAGCACCACGACACGCTTGCTGCCGTAATGCCACGGGCCGAGCGTCAGCACCTTCTCGAACGTCTTGCGACCGATGACGATCACATCGACACTGGCGATGAACTCGTCATACCCATGCGGTTCGCCGCCACCTTCGGGCAGGAAGTCCAGGCTATCGTCCGCTCGCGCAATGAACCCATCGACACTGGCGCCGACGAAAACAGAAGTGATCATCGTCAGATTCTCCGTATTGCTGTCCGCACACAAAAAAAACGGCGAGAAGCTGAGCTTCTCGCCGTTCCTGTGAATGCGCAACCTTTCAATTAATGCGAAACTCTCTTCCATCCCGTCAATGGGATATCGCCATTCGGCCGCGGCGGCACTTTCCAGCTGAGCATGTCACCGCTTAGTTGGTAACTACGAACCTGGGTCGTTCCTTCCCAGTTCGGATACGTTGATCCGTCGATATGGAAGGTAAGCGTGCCCTTCATGGTGTCGATCTCGACGGTGCCGAAATGAGAGCTTGTCCCCAGTGTGGCAGCCCGGAGTTCTTCCGGTGTCCCTGCCTTCTTGTCGTTGGCGGCGAACCTTGGACGAGAACTGTCGAAGATAAACGCCGAGTAATGCCCGGCATGATCAACCTGCAACAGGCCCTTGGGCGCATCGCCGTAGTCATGCGAGCGCGTTCCATCCGGATGTTGAACGTCGGCAAAGGCAAGCGTCCAGGTGCCTTCGATGGCGGCCACGGTATGCATTTTATTAGGCTCCGAGGCGGTAACCGCGTGGATCGGGTGAAGGGTCAGAAGGGCGAGTAGCAATGTCTTTGCTGATTTCATGACTTCGGTTTCCTGCAAGGTTCCGGCGAATCGGCTGTGTGTTGATCGGCCCATTGGAGCCTGCGGCGCGAAACGAGGACATGGCCGTGCAGGGTTAGCAGACCGTGCCAGAGCGAACGCATGAACAAGCACTTGTCCCGATGGATGGCTGGAAGTTGACCAACGACAAAAATTGACGATGTGCCGTGCAGCGTAGTGCGCTACGATACATTTAGAAAACATATGAATATGTATTTCAGTCATAACAAAATGAAATGGATGGACCATGAAGTCCCTCGACCTGGATGCCGTCAAAGCCTTTGTCCTGACTGCTGAGCTACAGAGCTTCACCCGTGCCGCAGACGCGCTGGGCAGCACGCAATCGGCGATCAGCCTGAAATTGCGCCGACTGGAAGACCAGTTGGGCCGACGACTGCTGGAGCGAACGCCGCGCCAGGTGCGGCTATCTGCCGAGGGGGCCGCATTTATGGAGGCCGCGCGCGAGTTGGTTGGGGCGCATGAGCGCGCCATCGCCTCATTTGAAGTGAAGCAGCGACGACTGGCTATCGGCATCAGCCACCTACTGGTGGGCAGCGAATTACCCGGTTTGTTGCGTTGGATGAAC
>NZ_DATHFX010000016.1:0-9094 GCF_035317885.1 Pinirhizobacter sp. | reverse complement strand
CGCGCGCCGTGGTTTCCAGCTGGGGAAGGTGGGCATCACGCTGCTCGGCGGCTGCAGCGCGGTGCGCGCAAAGAGCCGGCGCATCTCGGCACTGTCGGACGGCGTGTTGAGGTCGCCCATCAGCACAGCATGCGGTGAATCGGACAACAGCTCACCGATGAACGATAGCTGCGCATCGCGCGCACGCGGGCTCAAGGAAAGGTGCGCCACCACCACCACCAGGGCCTCGCGCCCGGCGCCGAAACGCGCCAGCAGCGCACCGCGCCCCGGGATGCGGCTGGGCAGCGGGTGGTCGATCACTTCGGTGGGCTCGAGCCGGCTGATCAGGCCGTTGGCCGAATGTGCCAGGCGCGCCATGGCGCGGTTGGGCTGGTGCGACCAGAACGGCATGCCTGAGGTTTCGGCCAGGTAACGCGTCTGGTTCAGGAACCCCGAGCGGAGCGAGCCTGCATCGGCCTCCTGCAGGCCGATCACGTCGAAACCGGAAAGGAGCTCGGCCAGCGCATCGAGGTTGGCCATCTTGTTACGGCCGGGGAGCACGGCATTGACGCTGCGCGTGACGTAGTCGGAATACCGCTGCACGCTTGCCCCAGCCAGGATATTGCAGCTAAGCAGCCGAAGGCGGCGGCCTGGAGCCTGGGCGGAGGTGGGGACAGGTGCGGGGGAAGTCATCGTGACGAAGGGTACCGGCCTTGGGCCGCCTGAGGATGGCGCCGCGCATGTGAAAGCAAGGACATGCGCGGGCCACCTTCGGGTTTAGTGACCTGAGCCGGCCAGTTCCCGCTTGGCCAGCCACAGCGTCATGGCGTTGAGCTCGTTGTAATCCTTGACCTTATCCGAGCGGTATTTGCCATTGACCACCAGCGTCGGCGTGGCGTCCACGCCCCAGCCCTGGATCAGTTTCATGTCGGCCTGCATCTGGCGCGTGGTCTGGGTGGAGTTCGCCGCGGCGAGGAACTTCGCCTTGTCCACGCCGTTGCGGGCGTAGAAATCGGCGATTTCGTCGATGGTGTTGATCGGGTAGTTGTCGACGTACTTCGCCTTGAACAGGGCGGCATGCGTCTGCTTGAGCACGCCCAGTTCGCGCGCGGCGTAGAAGGCGCGGGCGAAGGGCTCCCAGCCGATATTGAAGGCCGCGGGGATCAGCCGGAACACCACGCCCGGCGGCAGCTGCTTCTGCAGGTCTTCGGCGGCGGCCTCGTAGTGGCCGCAGTGCGGACAGCCATAGGAGAACACTTCCACCACCTCCACCTTGCCGTCCTTGCCGGCGCGCTGCGGGGTGTCGACCTTCTGGTATTGCGTACCTTCCTGCCACTGGCCGTCGGCCGTCTGGGCCGAGCATGCGGTGGCCAGCACGAGGCCGGCCACGAGGAGTGCAAGACGCCTGAACTTCATGAAACGATTCTCCGTCAGGCCGGCAGGTGGGTTTACTTGCCGGCGGCTTCCTTGCCCACCAGGAACTGGGTGAGCTTGATGGTTTGTTCGTAGCTGCCGGCATCCTTCGGCGAGAAGCGGTACTTGCCATTGACGACGATGGTCGGCGTGCTTTCGACCCCGTACGCCTTGATCAGTTCATCGGCGCGCTTCATTTTCGTGTTGATCGAAAACGAATTGGCCGTGGCGATGAACTCGTCCGCCTTGGCGCCGTACTGCGTATAGAACTTGGCAAAATCGTCCATCGTGGGCCACGCGGCCTGCGGCTTCGGGCGCTCGGAGCGAAGGTCCATCATGCCCAGGTCGCCCGACTTCCACACCGCGTCGTACATGGCGTCGTGGCCCTTGGCGTCCACGCCCAGCGCTTGCGCGGTGTAGTACACGCGCTGCAGTGCCGGCCAGTTTTCCTGCGGCACGAACGAGGCCGGCAGGTACACCACGGTGGCGGCTTTGGGCATGGCGGCGGCCAGCTTGTCCATCCAGTCGTGGAAGGCATTGCAGGCGGGGCAACCGTAGGAGAACACCTCCACCACTTCGATCTTGCCGCTGTTGGTGACGGTGGGCTGGGCAGGCTCGATGCGCTGGTATTGCTTACCCTCGACGAAGCTGCCGTCGTCGACGAACTTGGCGGCAGCTTCCGCTCGGTCGGCCGCGATGGTGGGATCGACGGCGGCGGGCGTGCTTGCCGCGGAGCCGGCGACCGCGGGGGCCGCAGCGGTGCCGGCCTGGACGGGGGCGGCCACGCTTGCCGCGGCGGCGGTCGATGCCGCCGTCGGCGCCGGGGCGGCCGGCGCGGCGCTGTCGCCGTTATTCGAACTGCAGGCCGACAGCATCAGCAGGGCAGCGCACACGAGCGACAGGCGCTTGGGCATGGTCGTTTCCTTCCTTGTTTTACGGGGATGGTGCTTGGCTTAGTTCGCCACGGGTGCGGCAGACGTCGGCTCGTTGGTGTGCAGGCCTTCGATGAAGCTGGCGAGCGCGGCGATGTCCTTTTCGTCGAGCTTCTGCGCGATCGACGGCATGATCTTGGCATGCGCGTCGGTACCCCAGGTGGTGCCGTCGTGCCAGGCCTTCAGCGTGGCTTGCACGTAGTTGGCATGCTGGCCGGCCAGCTGCGGGTAGATCGCGCCCGGGTTGCCGTGGCCGTCGGGGCCGTGGCAGGCCATGCAGGCGGGCACGCCCTTGGTGGAATCGCCCTCGTGGTACAGCTGCGCGCCGCGCTCCACCAGGGCCTGGTCGGCTACGCCGGGCAGGGACTGCTTGGTGGCGAAGTAGGCGCCGATGTCGTGCATGTCCTGCGGGCTGAGCGGGGCGGTCATGCCCATCATGATGGGGTTCTGGCGGGTACCGGCCTTGAAATTGACGAGCTGGCGGGCGGTGTACGACTCCACCTGGCCGGCCAGGCGCGGGTATTGCGGATCGGTCGAGTTGCCGTCCATGCCGTGGCAGGCGCCGCACACGGCGGCCTTGGCCTGGCCCGCGGTAGCGTCGCCGGGCTTGGTGGCGGCGTGCGATGCGTCGGTGGGCGCGGCCGGTGCCTGGGCGGCGACGGGGCCGCCGGCCTGCGCGCCGGGTTCGGCTGCCGTGGTGCCGCCGGGCTGGTCACCGCCCGGCGTGGTCGCGCGCTGCGAGGCGCTGGCGGCCGAGGCGGGAGCGGCCTCCTGGGCCCCGACGGGAGCCTTGGCTGCACTGGCGGCCGGAGCGGCCTTCGGCGCGGTGGCCTGCTGGGCGGCTGCCGAGCTCATGACGAGCACGGTGGCGAAGGCAACGGCGTGCCGAAAACTCATACTTTCTCTCCAAGGGGAAGCTTGAACACGCCGCGCGCACCGCGCGTCGAAACCCGAGGATTATCCCCGTGCGGCGGAAGTTGAGTCAAACCACATTAAACTCATCGTCTGCCCAGCCGCGGCATCCCCTCCAAGGTCCGTCCCCATGCCCCCGATACCCAACCCCCTGCAGGGCGCCGAATTCGTGCTCGCCGCCCACCGCATCGGCCAGATGCCCGCCGATCGCGGCGCGGAGGTCGCCTTTGCCGGCCGCTCCAACGCCGGCAAGTCCAGTGCGCTGAATGCGCTCACCGCCCACAAGGGCCTGGCCCGTACCTCCAAGACGCCCGGCCGCACCCAGCAGCTGGTGGTTTTCAGCCTGCCTGCCAAGGTGGACGCGGCCGGCAATCCCCTGGATGTCCGGCTGATCGATCTTCCGGGCTACGGCTACGCCAAGGTGCCCGAAGACCTCCGCGAACACTGGAAGGGCGAGATCGACCTCTACCTGCACCAGCGCGAAAGCCTGCGCGGCCTGATCCTCATCGTCGATATCCGCCATCCGCTGAAAGACTTCGACCGCATGATGCTGGGCTTCTGCGCCGGCACCCGGTTGCCCTGCCACGTGCTGCTGACCAAGGCCGACAAGATCTCCCGTGGCCAGGCGGGCTCGGCGCTGCAGGCGCTGCACAACGAGTACAACCGCGAGGGCTGGCACAACGCCACCGCGCAGATCTTCTCCTCGTCTGAAAAGACCGGCGTGGACGAAGCCCGTGCCCGTGTCCAGCAGTTGCTGGTATCCCCGCGCGACTAACCGCCGTTGACGCGCATGAAGGCGGCGCAGGCCAGTTCCATGCCGGCGCGGTCGGCTTCGTCGAAGCGCGCCACCGTCGGGCTGTCCACGTCCCACACGCCCAGCAGGCTGCCGTCCGCGCGCACCAGCGGCACCACGATTTCCGACGCCGATGCCGCGTCGCAGGCAATGTGGCCATCGAAGGCGTTGACGTCTTCCACCAATTGGGTTTCACGCGTCTGGGCGGCCGTGCCGCATACGCCGCGACCCAGCGCGATGCGGATGCAGGCGGGCTTGCCCTGGAAGGGACCGACAACGAGTTCGGTACCGTCGTAAAGGTAGAATCCCGCCCAGTTCACGTCCGGCAGGGCGTTGAACATCAGCGCGGCGAAGTTGGCCGCGTTGGCGATGAGGTTGGTCTCGCCGGCCATCAGTCCACCGGCCTGCTGGGCAAGTTCCGCGTAGAAGGCGGTTTTGTCGGCGGTGTCGATGGTCTTGTGTTCGAACATGGCGGGACGGCCTTTCTTAAGTATTCGTCGCGCCGTTATGGCGGCTGCGGCGCGGGCATGCAAGGGCTAAGTCAAGGTGAAAGGCGCGGTTTTCATTGCCGGTACCGATACAGGCATCGGCAAGACCTGGGTGGCGTCGGGGCTGGTGGCCGCGCTGGCGACCCTTGGTCCTAGCGTGGCCGGAATGAAGCCCGTGGCCAGCGGTTGCGTGCTCACGCCCGACGGCCTGCGCAACGACGACGCGCTGGCCCTGCAGGCCGCCAGCCACCCGCGGCCCACCTACGATGACGTGAATCCGGTCGCCCTGGCCGACGCCGTGGCCCCGCACGTGGCCGCGCAACGCGCCGGGGTGGACATCGACATGCCCGCGCTTCGCGCCGCATTCGATCGTCTTGGAACGGGCCACGACCTGGTCGTGGTGGAAGGCGTGGGCGGCTGGCTGGTGCCGCTGGGCCCAGGCGTAGAGGTGTCGGACATCCCGCGCCAGTGGAAGCTGCCGGTGATCCTTGTGGTGGGCCTTCGGCTGGGCTGCATCAGCCATGCCCGGCTTTCGGCGCGCGCCATCGTGGCCGATGGCTGCGAGTTGATGGGATGGATCGGGAACCAGGTGGACCCGGCCATGGAAGCGCTGGACGACAATATCGCCACCCTCGACCGTCTGCTGGCCGCGCCGTGCCTGGGCATTCTTGGGCACGACCAACCGGCGGCTCCGGCGCTGGCCGTGGCAGCACGACAAATTCACGACCGCTGGCTTATCAACTTCCCATGAGCAGACAACGCTATTACCTGTCGGTGGAAAACCTGGCCGCGGCCAAAGGCCGTGAACCGTCGCTTGCCTTCGAGGGCATCGGCCCGGTTGCCCTGGCGGCGGCGGTCACCGACGCCATGCGCAGCGATGCGCTTTTCCAGCGCTGGAAAGCCCTGCAGGCCGAGCCCGACGACGTCGATCCATCGCTGGGCGTCACCGACCCTTCGGCGGAGGCCACGGGCAAGGAAACCAGTCGCTCGGAGATCGAGCTGGTCACCACCTTGCCGATGGGCATCGTCAAGCAGCGGCTGACCTGGCTGATCGGCTCGGCCTGGCAGATTCGCGATATCAAGGCGGCCTGAGCCCGCCTGCTGGGGGGGGCAGAGTCAAGACTCTGACCCCGAATGGCGCGCCTGCCGAACGAACGTGCCTTCCTGCCATGGCGCGGGCCCTTGCCGCCCGTTACGATCCGTCGCCTGCCTGAAAGGAAAACACCATGCTCCGGATCCGCCATCTCGTGATCGCCACCTCGCTTGCCCTGGGCGCCTGTTCGTCGCACACCGACCAAACCGAAGCCCCGGTATCGCCCGGTACCGCGGCAAGCTCGCCTGCGCCTGCCACGACGTCGGCCTCGGCGGCCTCGCAGGCCAATCCGTTCTACACGGAAAGCAACCTGCCGTTCCACGCGCCGGACTTCACCAAGATCAAGGATTCGGACTTCCAGCCGGCGATGGAAGAAGGCATGCGCCAGAAGCTGTCCGAAGTGGAGCAGATCGCCAACCAGTCGGCGGAGCCCACCTTCGACAACACCTTCGTGGCGCTGGAGCGCTCCGGCGCGTTGCTCACGCGCGTCAACCGCGTGTTCGACGCCCTGACCGGCGCCAACACCAACGACACCTTGCAGAAAATCCAGGAAGACGAAGCCCCCAAGCTTGCCGCGAACCAGGATGCGATCTACCTCAACCCCAAGCTCTTCGCCCGCATCAAGAAGGTCTACGACGACCGTGAGAAGCTGAACCTGCAGCCGGAAGACAAGCGCCTGGTGGAGTGGTACCACGATGACTTCGTGCACAACGGCGCGAACCTCAACGACGACCAGAAAGAACAGCTGAAGAAGTACAACGGCGAGCTGTCCACGCTGTCCACCCAGTTCACCAACAAGCTGCTGGCGGCGAGCAAGGACGGCGCCGTGGTGGTGGACGACAAGAAACAGCTGGCCGGCCTTTCCGATGCCGACATCGCCGCCGCGGCGCAGGCTGCGAAAGATCGCAAGCTCGATGGAAAATGGGTGCTGGTGTTGCAGAACACCACGCAGCAACCCTTGCTGCAGTTCCTCACCGACCGCGCCACGCGCGAGAAGCTGTTCAAGGCTTCCTGGGACCGCGCCGAGAAGGGCGACGCCAACGATACGCGCGATCTGATCGTGCGCATCGCGCAGTTGCGCGCCCAGCGCGCGAAACTGCTGGGTTCGCCCAATTTCGCTGCCTGGGAATTGACCGATCAGATGGCCAAGACACCCGAGGCCGCGGAGGGCTTCATGGAAAAGCTTGCCCCCGCTGCCGTGGCCCGCGCCCACGCCGAGGGCAAGGACATCCAGGCGGTGATCGACAAGCAGCACGGTGGCTTCAAGCTGCAGCCGTGGGACTGGAACATCTACGCCGAGCAGGTGCGCAAGGCCAAGTTCGACCTGGACGAATCTCAGGTCAAGCCGTATTTCGAACTGGACAACGTGCTGCAGAACGGCGTGTTCTATGCAGCCAACCAGCTTTACGGCCTTACCTTCAAGGAGCGCAAGGACATCCCTGTCTACCAGCCGGATGTGCGCGTGTTCGAGGTGTTCGACAAGGACGGCACCTCGCTGGCGCTGTTCTATGCCGACTACTACAAGCGCGACAACAAGAACGGCGGCGCCTGGATGAGCAACTTCGTCGACCAGTCGAAGCTGCTGGGTGACAAGCCGGTGATCTACAACGTGTGCAACTTCACCAAGCCGGTCGATGGCCAGCCGGCGTTGATCAGCTTCGACGATGTGGTCACCATGTTCCACGAGTTCGGCCATGGGCTGCATGGCATCTTCGCCAACACGCAATACCCGAGCCTGTCCGGCGCCAACACGCCGCGCGACTTCGTCGAGTTCCCGTCGCAGTTCAACGAGCACTGGGCAACCGATCCGAAGATCTTCGCCAACTACGCCAAGCACTACCAGACACACGCACCGATGCCGGCGGAGCTGGTGCAGAAGATCAAGAACGCGCGTGACTTCAACCAGGGCTATGCGATGAGCGAACTCATCGGCGCGGCGCTGCTGGACATGCAGTGGCACTCCATCAGCCCCGACGCGCCGAAGCAGAATGCCGATGCCTTCGAGGCGGCGGCGCTCAAGAAGACCGGCATGGACAACCCGCAGGTACCGCCGCGCTACCGTTCCAGCTACTTCCAGCACATCTGGGGTAACGAGTACGCCGCCGGCTATTACGCCTACCTGTGGACCCAGATGCTCGCCGACGACGCCTTCCAGGGTTTCGTCGACAAGGGCGGCATGACCCCCGAAAACGGCCAGCGTTTCCGCGAGATGGTGCTTTCCCGCGGCAACACCGTGGAACTGGGCAAGCTCTACCGCGACTGGCGTGGCGCCGATCCGCAGATCGCACCGATGCTGAAGAACCGCGGTTTGCAGAAGTAGCCGTAGCCACGACATAGGCCGTCGAACCCCCAAAACGGCCTAGTTCCGCGCCACACGCATGCGTCTATCATCGTTCGCTGCCGGCCGTGCAGGGGCGCCCGGTCCTTTAATTCCTATAGGACTGCTCGCCATGCACGACATGAAGAAGCTCGACAACCTGAAGCAGCTGGACAAGGGTGCGCCCGAGGCAATGAAGGCGTTCTGGGCTTTCGACAAGGCGGCCTTCGCCGAAGGCGCGTTGTCGGGGCAGGTCAAGCAACTGATCGCGATCGGCGTGGCGCTGACCACGCAATGCCCCTACTGCATCGAGATCCATACCAAGGCCGCGCGCGACGCGGGCGCCACCGATGCGATGCTTGCCGAGGCCACGTTGGTGGCCGCGGCGATCCGCGCCGGTGGCGCGGTCACGCACGGCACGCATTGCTTCTAGCGAAGGCCTAGTAGGCGAACTCGCGGAACACCGGATCCACCGAGCCGCCCCAGGCGCCATGGAACAGCTCGAGCTTCTGCTCGGCCGGCGTCTGGCCAGCCAGCGCCACTTCGTTCAGTGGCGCCAGGAACATGCTTTCGTCGGCGCCGCGCCCATTCACCCGCGCGCGGCGCTTCAGGCCCTGCTCGGCAATCTTCAGGGCTTCCAGTGCGAGTTCACGCACCGTGTGGCCGCGGAAGGGCAGCTTCAGCGCCTGCTTGGGCACGCCGTCGCGCAGCGCGTGGCGTTCTTCCCGCGAAAAATCCTTGACCAGGTCCCAGGCGGCATCGAGTGCGGTGTCGTCGTATAGCAGGCCCACCCAGAAGGCCGGCAGCGCACACAGGCGCCCCCAGGGACCGCCATCGGCGCCGCGCATTTCCAGGTACTGCTTAAGACGCACTTCCGGGAAAGCAGTGGTGAGGTGGTCGGCCCAGTCTTTCATGGTGGGCCGCACCCCCGGCAGTGCGTCGAGCTTGCCGTCCATGAAATGCCGGAAGTTCTTGCCGGACAGGTCGATGTACTTGCCGTCGCGATAGCTGAAGTACATCGGCACATCGAGGATGTAGTCGACGTAGCGCTCGAAGCCGAAGCCGTCCTCGAACACGAAGGGCAGGATGCCCGAGCGGTCCGGATCGGTGTCCGTCCAGATGAAGGCGCGATAGCTGAGGTAGCCGTTCGGCTGGCCCTCGGCGAAG
>NZ_DATHFX010000015.1:0-3928 GCF_035317885.1 Pinirhizobacter sp. | reverse complement strand
TTGCCGACGCCGCCGCCGACACCACCGGCGCCGATCCAAGCCGCCGCCGCCATCCAGCCTGCCGGTAATGGCTTGCAGACTCCTCCGCCATCGCCGCCGCGGAACCGCTTCCAGCGCGGACCGGCGCCCCCAGGTGCGCGCAGGCCCGAACGGTAGCCAACCTCAAAGAACGCAGGCCGACGACAGCCGTCGTTTCAATGACGGTTGTTCGTCAATGCAGGCCGAAATCCACGCGCGTCGTCTTGCCGCCGTCATCGATGCCCTTGGCATCGAGCTTGGGTGCCGAAACAAAGACTCGGTTATCCGGCACCTTGCCTCGCAACCACTGGCGCACCGCATCGGCGCGTCGTTCGGCCAGGTGACGCAGGGCGTCCTGGTCGACCTGCACGTTTTCCTCCAGCAGCTTGCGCATTTCTTCCGGCGGCTGCGACTTGGTCAGCCCGACCATATTGCGCTCCTTCTTGAACTTGGCGTGCTTGTAGGCCTTTTCCAGGTAGTGATCGCGCTGCTCGGGCGTCATCTGGGCCTTGGCTGGGTCGGCGTTGTCCTCGTCGTTGCCCGCTTCATGGCGAATCAGGTCCTCGACCATCTCGTGGCGCAGGCCTTTCTCGTCATAGGCCGGATCCTCGCGACCGATGATGTCCAGGTTGAGCGACGATTTGTCGTTAAGGACCTTGACGATTTTTTCCAGCCGCGACGTGCTGTCCGGCGTCAGCGTGCTCGACCCAGGGGCGAATTCCACATAACCCAGATCCTGCCCGCCGCTGCCGCCGCCAAATGCCGAGGCCAGCAGCTTGAACGGTGCCGTCGCCGCCTTGGCGATCAGGTTTCCTATGGCGCGCCAGATCAGTCCGCCGACGCTGAATTGCGGATCGTTCAATGAGCCTGACACCGGGACATGTACGTCGATCCTGCCTTGCGAATCCTTAAGCAATGCCACGGCGAGCTTCACGGGTAGATGGCTGACGCCGGGGCCTTCGATACGGTCGCCGAAGGTCAGCTGGTCGATGAAGATATGGTTGTCGGCGGTCAATTTGCCCTGGTCGAGCAGGTAGTGCACATCGACATTGAGTCGCCCCTTGGTGATCGGGTAGCCGGCGTACTTGCCGGAGTAGGGCGACAGGTGGGTGAGTTCCACGCCATCGGCCTTGGCCTTGATGTCGAGGAAGGCCACCGGTGCCAGTGGATTGATCGTGCCTGCGATTTCCACTGGCGCGTTATCGTCGAGCTGGCCGTTCAAGTTCAATTCCGCCGGGGGGCCACCTGCGGCGGTGCCGAAGGCGCCGACTTTGCCTTCGAGCTGGGTGATGTTGGCCGTGTAGTTGGGCTTGATGAAGTTGTCGGTGTAATTGAGCTGGCCCCGCGACGCGGTGATCTGGCCGATCTGGATCTCCGGCGGCGGCCCCGCCGGCACTGACGATGCGCTTGCGGGCGCGGCCTGCGCAACCTGCGCGGTGCTGGCGGCCGGTGCTGGCGGAGGAGTCGAACCATCCTGCGCGCGCGTGACGGAGACAGGCGCGGTTTCGGCGGGATTGGCCACGACGTCCGACAGGTTGATGCGCCCGGTCGCGTTGACGATGACGCGTGCATAGAAGTCGTTGAATGACAGGGCGCCGATATCCACATGCGGCGCACCCTCGCCCACGCGCAGCTTCATACCCGACGCGGTCAGGCTGTTCCAGCGCAGGAACTCATCGTCCGTGGCCTTGTCCAGGACGCGTACGCGACCCAGCGTTGCCTGGCCCTGATAGGCGATGTGCGCCGGCTGCTTGCCATGATCGGAGTACCGGACACGCCCATTGAGTCCCAACTGCGCGCTGACGATGCGTACGTTCAGCGGCACGCTGATCAACGACTCGAACGGTGCGATATCCAGGCGCGTCGTCTTGACGCGTAGATCGGCATCCAGCGGTTCGGGCTTGACCGTGCCTGTGACGTTGTACGTACCTTTGCCGATGCCGCCATTCAAATCGAGCTTGATCGGCTGGCGCATATTGTCCGACAGGCCGTCCACGCCGAACTTGCTGGCCTTGATCGCCAAAGCCGGTTTTTTGCCGGTCGCGTTATCGTCCTTGAAGTTGACCGTGCCATCGTCCAGCCCGAAGTGCGCCACGCTCCAGTGAAAGGGCGGCGATGCCGCCGCACCGCGCGGCGCCGGCTTGCTGGGCAGCATGAGGCTGGCAAGGTCGAATTGGCCGTTGCGCAGGCGCCGGACATCCACTTTCAAACCGCTGAGGGTCAGGCTGTTCAAGCGCGCTTCGCCGCCGGCCATGTCGAACCTGGCGATATCGGCATGCATGCTTTGCCAGGCGACCGGTGTTGCATGGCTGTCCTTGGGGCTGAGCGCGAAATGGTTCAGGCTTGCCTGCGCCGGCTCCATGTGCACATTCAGCGCGCTGCCCCAGCTGGCCTGCAGCTGGGCGTCGGCGTCGATCGAGCCGCCGGTAATCTCGCCATTGAGCATGGGTGGCGCCAGCGGCACCAGGGTGGCTATTTCGACCTGCTTCAGGCTGACCTTGCCGACATAGTGATTGCCGACCAGGTCGATCTTGCCGTTGGCGGTGATGTCACCACCGGCCATGTGGCCTGCCATATCCACGCTACCGGGAGGGCCGGCCACGGTGGATACGCCACGCAAGGTGCCACGGAGGTTTTCCAGGGAAAGCCGGGCCGGGTCCTTGCCACTCAGGTCCGAATAGTCCAGCCGCGATCCCTGCAGGCTCAAGGTGCCGATGCGTACCTGCGTGGGCTTGGCCGGTGGATTGGTCGGTGGCGAGGGGGCGGTCAAGGCATCGAAATTGCTATGGCCACCCGGCAACTTGGTGTAGTGCAAGGTGGCGCGTTCGAGGTTGAGCGTGCCCAGCTGATAGCGCGATAGCAGCGGCTCGACGTCGTTGAGCGTAGCGGTGGCCCGGCCAAGCTCAAGCAGCGGCGTGTCGTCGTGGTTGGCCAGCTTGAAATCGTCCATCGCCAGCGAGCCATCCAGCCGCAGTTGCGATGTGTCCCTGGTCGTCACGAAATGCAGCTGCAGCTGGCCTGAGAGAACGCCGCTGGGAATGGCGACGGGCAGTTTCGACGGTACATAACTGAGATAGCGCGGCAGGTCGAGCTTATCCAGCTTGAAGTTCATCGTCGAATCGCGACTATCGGCGAATGGCTTGGTCTGTCCGTCGATGCGCAGCGGGCTGTTGTCCACGCGCATGGCCAGGAGCGGTTGCACGTAGACATCGACGCGGCTGGGCAGGTTCGCGACGAAAGGAATGCCCAGTTCCAGTTGGTCGACACGATGCTTGGCATTGAGCACCTTGTCGTCGAACTGGATGTCGCCGTTGTGCACGCTGATATTGGCCAACGCGAAACGCGTGGGCGGCGAGGGTGGCTCGCCGGGCTTGGCCGCGAAGCGGTCAAGCAGGTCGCTGAAATTGAATGCCTGCGGCGCGGTGCGGGTGATGTGGATCTGCGGGTGCTGCACCGTGAGCTCATCCAGCACCGGGGTCAGGCGGAAGACGGCCGCCCAGGAGGCATTGACCACGATCTGGTCGATATCGACGAAGGGCGATGTGCCGTCTTTTTCCCCGATATGCAGCTTGTCCAGCTCCAGCCGCAACGTGTAGGGATTCAGATGCACGGCATCGACGGTCACCGGTCGCCCGAGCATGGCCGTTGCCCGGCTCTGCAACTGGCTCTTGATCAGCGACGGGGCGGCGAAGAACCCGAGCACGCCGAACAGTACGATCAGGCCAAGCAGAATCAGGAGTGTCTTGCGCAGGCGATGCGAGCGATAGAGTCTTACGGCACGTTCGCGGCCGGCCGCGAGGCGGGAGTTGCCGATGGGGTCATTCATGACGGTCGATGCTCCGCTGACATCGCGAGCCGACGGTGTATGGCTGTGCTGCCGTACACGTCCCGAGTACTGCCGGCCTGCCTG
>NZ_DATHFX010000014.1:0-12264 GCF_035317885.1 Pinirhizobacter sp. | reverse complement strand
GCGACCGACGTGTCGTGCTGGGCCTTGGCGTCCTGCACGTCCGTGATCGCAGACAGACCGACGTCGAAGCGCTGCTGCGCCTGCTCAAGCTGACGAGCCAGCGCTTGTTCGTTGGCCTTGGCGAAGGCCAGCGCGTCCATGTTGGTCAGCACCTGGAAGTAGGCAGTGGCCGTGCGCGTGGCCAACTGCTGCAGGGATGCCTGGTAGCTGGCTTCCTGCGCGGCATCGAGCGAGCGCGATGCCTTGAGGTTGGCGTACAGGCTGAAGTCCATCACCGACTGGCTGACATTCAGCGACTGGCTGCGTGCGCGCACCCAGCCCGTGTTGGGCGAGGTACCGACCGGATTGCCGAGAGCGTCGGTGATGACCGTCGGCTGATTACCCGCACTCTGCGTCTGGTTCAGCGACAAACTCGCATCCACCTGCGGCAGCAGCAGTGCGCGGTTCTGCACGACGGTTTCGTGTTGGCCAAGGCGCTGGGCATCAGCCTGGGCAAGGGTGGGATCGTTCGCGCGGGCCTGCCGATACGCGTCGAGCAGATCCTCGGCATGGCTGGTCAGCGGTGCCGCGGCCAGGGCCATTGCCAGGGTCAGGAGCTTCAAACGCATGGTGTGCCTCTTCGGGTGATATTTAAAAGGTATTTGAAAACGGGTGGTTCAAAGCACGAACTGACGCGACGGCGCGGCATGCGCCAGGTACGGCAAATCAGTTTCGAACAGCGATTCGCTGCGTTGCCGCCCCTCGCCCTCGTGCGTCACCAGCACCGCGCTCTGCGCGGGCGACTGACCAAGAATGGCGAAGAGGCGGCCGCCGGGCTTGACCCAGTGGATGAAACGGGAAGGAAGTTCGGCCGTGGCACCGGTGACCACGACAGCGTCGAATACGCCGCCCGGCTGCCAGGCAAGCACGGCTTCGGCGGTTTCCAGGGTGACGTTGGTGATCCCAGCCCGGGCCAGCCGTTCGGCGGCGCGGCTGGTGAAGTCCGGATGGATGTCCACCGACGTGACATGCGCCGACAGGCGGGCCAGGCACGCGGTAAGGAAACCTGCGCCGGTACCGATCTCAAGCACGCGGTGGTCCGGCTGGAGCTCAAGCGCCTGCAGCACGCGGCCTTCCACGACCGGCTTCATCATCACCTCGCCATGGCCCAGGGGCAGGCTGAGGTCGGCAAAAGCCAGGTTTCGGTGGGCTGGATCGACGAAATCCTCGCGGGGGACGCTGGAAAGGACGTCCAGGACGCGCATGTCCAGCACTTCCCAGGGGCGCACCTGGTTTTCCACCATGTTGGTGCGGGCCTGTTCGAAATTCATCGCCATGGGAGTGTCCTGATGCGCGGTAAAAAGGTCTGAAAGCATAAGCGCTTAGCGCCGAAGCGACAATCGCAAGCATTATTGTTCGGGGTTCGTGACCGAAGTGCCGGAAGTCACCGGACGCCCCTGACTTGCGTCACATGCCCACCCGCAGCTTAACCGCCGGCCCGCAGGCACTTGCCCCCGCGGCCGGGCGCCAGAACATACGAAACCATCGTAAGGCTGATCGCTTTCGGCCCGACCTGCAAAATACTGAACCGCCGCGTATAATAAACTTGAGACGTCTGCTTGTGAAGGTGCACCCATGAACGCCAGCCTCAAACCCAAGCCGCAGGGCCCCGGTCGCCCCAAGGACATGGAGAAGCGTGCGCTCATTTTGGACGCCGCCCGCAACCTGTTCGCCCAGTCCAGCTTCAACGGTACCTCCATGGACGCCGTGGCGGCGTCGGCCGGCGTGTCCAAGCTCACTGTCTACAGCCATTTCGGCGACAAGGACAACCTCTTCCGCGAAGTTATCCGGGCCCACGTGCAGGCCAAACTGCCTGCCGAGCTCTTCACCAAGCGGCCGGAAGTGAGCATTCGCGACATCCTCACCGAAATCGCCCAGCGCCACGCGCTGGCTGAAACCAACGCCGATACCGTGGGTGCCTTCCGCGCCATCATGTCCGATTGCCAGCAGGGCAACCCCCGCTTCGGTCGCCTGGTATGGGAAGAGGGCCCGGCGCGGATGCAGAAACTGGTGGCTGAGCTGCTGCAAGGTGCCGTCGACGATGGCGAGCTGCAGATCGACAACGTACCTCGCGCATCGGGCCAGTTCCTGGCCTTGCTCAAGGGCGACATGGTGCTGCGCCGCCTGTTCGGCTGCGAAGACTGCAAATACGAGTTCGCCGAAGAAGTAAGTGCCACGGCAGCGGCTGCCGTAGACATGTTCATGCGGGCCTACGGTCCCCGCTAGTCGTTCCTTGAGGTTATGGGCCATGGCTGACCGCTGGAATTCCTCGCGGCGCCTGCGTATTAGACTCAAGGTCCGAACCCGTTACCGGAGCGCCCGTCATGGATGCCACCACGCCCACGTCCTCCCGTCCTCGCCGTACGGGGCTGATCCGTACCGTCCTGGCACTGATCATCGCGCTGGTGGTGGTGGATCTGGCCATGATGTGGTGGTGGGACAAGGAGCCTGAATCCTTCGACCCGGTGAAAGCCGCGGCGGCCCGTGCCACGGAGCTCAAGCAGCCGGTCAATGCCGGTGCCACCACTACGGTGGCACTGATCGATTCGGTCGATTCGCTGATGGACAAGCGCGGCGGGTATCTCAGCAACGACAAGTTTCCCCCCGGCGTGTTCATGGACAACATGCCCAATTGGGAATTCGGCTCGCTCACCGCCTCGCGTGACCTCGTCCGTGCCCTGCGCAACGATTTCAGCCGTTCCCAGACGCAGTCGACCGAAGATCCGGATCTTGCCGAGGCCGATCCGCTGCTCAATTCTCCCAACGACCGCTGGCTCCTGCCCAGCACCGAAAGCCAGCTGCGCAAGGCCGTGGACCACCTGGAAGGCTACCTGCAACGCCTGGGCGACAAGGACGAAGGCAACGCGCATTTCTATGCCCGTGCCGACAACCTGGCCGACTACCTGCAGGTGGCCTCAGGCCGGCTGGGATCGTTGTCGCAGCGGCTGTCGGCGAGCGTGGGGCAGATTCGCCTGGACACCGTGCCCAGCCCCGACCAGGCCGACAAGGTGGAAGTCACCACCGCGCCTGACGGCGGCAAGATGATCAAGACGCCATGGTCGAAGATCGACGACAACTTCTATGAAGCGCGCGGTTACACCTGGACGCTGCTGGTGCAGCTGCGTGCATTCCAGAAGGATTTCGGCCCGGTATTGAAAGACAAGAACGCCGACGTCGGCCTGCAACAGGTGATCCGTGAACTGGAGGAAGCCCAGAAGCCGGTCGCAAGCCCCATCATTCTCAATGGCTCGCCGTTCGGCTTCTTTGCCAACCACTCGCTGGTGATGGCCAACTACGTATCCCGCGCCAATGCGGCGTTGATCGATCTTCGCGAACTGCTCAAGCGCGGCTAACTCAGACGCCCTTCGGACCCTTGTCGTCCTGGTAGCGCTTGGCACCGGCGATGATCTCCGCCTTGGCCTCTTCGGCGCCGACCCAGCCATCGATCTTGACCCACTTGCCCTTCTCAAGATCCTTGTAGTGCTCGAAGAAGTGGCCAATGCGCTCCAGCCAATGGCCCGACACGGCCTTGATGTCCTTGATGTGGGCGTAGCCGGCGAACACCTTGTCCACCGGAACCACCACCAGCTTCTCGTCGGCGCCGGCTTCGTCGGTCATCTTCAGCATGCCCACCGGGTGGCAGCGGATCACCGAGCCCGGTACCAGCGGCAACGGCAGGATCACCAGCGCGTCCAGCGGATCGCCGTCACCGCCCAGCGTGCCCGGCACGTAGCCGTAATTGCAGGGATAACGCATGGGCGTAGAAAGGATGCGGTCGACGAAGATCGCGCCGCTTTCCTTGTCCACCTCGTACTTGACGGGCTCGGCATCCTTGGGGATTTCGATGATGACGTTGATTTCGTCCGGCACGTTACGGCCGGCGGCGACCAGGTGGAGGCCCATGGGATGTCCTTGGAAAGCGCGGAAAACAGCCAGTTTACGGCAATCGGCGCGACCCCGCAGCAGCCTGACCGGCGTTCACCTGGCGCGAGGCAAGCCACTTGGCGATGTCGTCGACGTCCTTGTCGGCCACCGGGGCGCCATACGCGGCCTTCATCTTCAGTACCGTAGCGCGCCATTGGGCCATGGTCAGGCGCGGCTGGTAGTCGATCATTTCCGATGAATGGCAGGCCGTGCAGACTGCCGCGGAGGGCGGCGCGCCCATCAACGGCAACGGTGGTTCTGCCACCTGCGCCGACACGGTGATGGGCGCAATGGCGAGCCCCAAGGCCAGCAGGGAGGCTTTCATGTGACCACCAGGTTCAGCGATTCCACGGCATTGCGCATGAAGCCACCGGGGTTCCAGCCCGCCGTGAGCGGTTGCACGTTGCCCGCGGCATCGGCGGCACGCACCAGCAGTCGTTGCTGGCCGGGGGATCCTACCGGCATCTGGGCGTGCCAGCGGCGGAATCCGTAAGCGCCGCCTTCAGTGTCCAAGGAGCAGCGGTGCCAGCTGCTGCCGTCGTTTGACCATTCGACGCGACGGACGGCCGCTTTGCCGCTGAAGGCGATTCCGCGGATCACTTGCAGGCGATGGGCGCGCAGCCGGTCGCCATCACGCAGGTTGGTGACGAATGAACGCGGCGGCATGGTGCTGATCGGTGTGGTGGCACCCGCAGACGCCCCGGGTGTGGTGTTGCCGTCAGGCGTGCCCGGCACGCGGTAGGCCTTGGCCATCCAGTAGTTGTCGTCTTCAACGTTCAGAACCTCGATGTCGCTGACGGTCTTCACCCAATAGGTGGCGAACCAACCGGGCACCACCAGGCGCAACGGAAAGCCGTGGACCCATGGCAACGGCTGACCGTTCATGTGGGTGGCCAGCAGGACGTCGTCGTTTCGGGCGACGTCCACGCCAAGCGATTTACCAAATTGGGGTGGCGCGGCATCCAGCCCACGAAAACGGATCGCCACCGAGCCTGCTTTCAAGCCAGCGCGATCGAGCACCTGGCGCAGGCTAACCCCACGCCACACGGCGTTGCCCATCGCTCCGTTACCCCACTGCGCACCGGGCACGCGAGGATCGAACAGACCGCGCGAATTGCCCGCGCACTGGCTTACCGCGGTGACCTCCCTGGCTGGAAGCGAAGCTATGTCTGCCAGGGTGAGGGAAAGTTCACGTTCGACATGACCATGCACGTTCAGGCGGAAGGTCGAGACATCAATCTGGCGTGGCGTACTGGCCGTGTGCCAGCGCACGTAAAATCGATCGACCGGCGTGATCAGTCCGCGGTCGTAGACCTCGAACGGCGTCTCCAGCAAAGGTGCCCGGGTACGCTGCAGGATCATCGGTCCCTTGCCTTCGAACCCGTCGACCATCAGCCGCTCGCCGTTGTCGAATGGCAGCCGCACATCGGTCGCCCGCAGCGGGGCAAATGCGGCCGCCGCTGTGACACCAAGCAGGCCCATGAAGTGACGGCGCGAGGGGGCGAAATGATCCATGGCTAACCACGAAGACAGGCGGCAGTGATAACGGTGGCACCGCTGCGTACCGCGTGTCCAGACGCGGTGCAAAAAAAAAGCCGCCCGAAGGCGGCTTTCTCGCTGCAGGGGAGCGCCTGGGACTACTTCAGATGATCCCACAGGAAGCTGTAACCCATGGCATTCATGAAGGCCGACTGCTTGTTGTCCGCCGCAGCACCATGGCCGCCTTCGATATTCTCGTAGAAGCTGGCGTCATAGCCCATATCCTGCATCTTGGCCGCCATCTTGCGGGCATGCACCGGGCCCACACGGTCGTCGCGGGTGGAGGTGGTGAATAGCACGGGCGGGTACTTCACCCCGGCTTTCACGTTCTGGTAGGGCGAGAATTTCTGGATGAAAGCCCACTCTGCCGGCTTGTCCGGGTCGCCGTATTCGGCCATCCAGGAAGCACCGGCGGAAAGGTGGGTGTAGCGCTTCATGTCCAGAAGGGCCACCTGGCTCACCACGGCGCCGTAGAGCTGCGGGTAGAGCGTGAGCATGTTGCCGGCCAGCAGGCCGCCGTTGCTGCCGCCCATCATGCCCATGTGCCTGGGCGATGTGACCTTGCGGTCGATCAGGTCCTGGGAAACAGCAGCGAAATCCTCGTACGCACGCGGGCGGTTCGCCTTCAGTGCCGCCTGGTGCCAGCGCGGGCCGTACTCGCCGCCGCCACGGATGTTGGCGATCACGTATACGCCGCCATGGCTAAGCCACGCCCGGCCCATGCCGCCGGAGTACGCCGGCTCCAACGAAATCTCGAAGCCGCCGTAGCCGTACACCAGCGTCGGATGGCTGCCATCGAGCTTCATCGATTTGGGCGAGATCTGGAAGTACGGCACGCGGGTGCCATCCTTTGACTTCACGAAGTGCTGGCTCACCTGGAGGCCCGAGGCATCGAAGAACACCGGAGCGTGCTTGATCGCCTCCTGCGTGCCTCCGACGGTGCCGTAGTAGAGCGTGGCCGGTTGCAGGAAGCCGTTGGAGACCAGGAAGTAATCGTCGCTGTCGTCAGCATCGATGCCCGAGGCGTCGATCGAGGACAATGCCGGCGCACCGCCGAGGGGTGCATGTGTCCAGGCGCCCTTGCCATCCTTGGGCGGGGTATACACGGTGAGCTGGCTCACCACATCGTTCATCACGGTGACGATCAGGTGGTTCTTCGTCCACGAATGACCAGCCAGCGACTGGTGCTCGTTAGGCGTGAAGAGCACGGTGATCTCGCGCTTGCCCGCCATGTAGTCGTCCAGGTGCGTCACCAGCAGCGAGCCTGAAGGGTAGGTCTTGCCACCGACCTTCCAGGGCGTGCGCGGTTGCACCAGCAGCCATTCGCGCTGGACGTCGGTGACCGCGTCGTCGGGCACGTCGACCTTGGCGAGCTTGCCGTCCTTGCCGCGCAGGTAAAGCTCATCGTCGTAGAAAGCCAGCGCGCGCTGCACGAAATCGCGTTCGAATCCCGGGGTGAGATCGCGGAATGCAGAGATCGACATGTCAGTGGATTTGCCCTCATACACCAGGGCGGCTGAAGAGAGCGGCGTGCCACGCTTCCATTCCTTGACGATGCGGGGATAGCTCGATTCGGTCATCGAACCCGGGCCGTAATCGGTGGCTACGTAGATGGTGTCCAGGTCGCGCCAGGCCACCTGGCTCTTGGCCTCGGGAAGGGTGAAGCCGTCCTTGACGAAACTCTTGGTTGTGAGGTCGAACTCACGCACGACATCGGCATCGGCGCCGCCACGCGACAGTGACACCAGGCAGCGCTTGTAGTCAGGCTTCAGGCATTGCGCGCCGTGCCACACCCAGTTGGTGTTTTCTGCCTTGCCCAGCGCGTCGATGTCGATCACCGTGTCCCAGGCGGGTTTGTCCTTGCGGTATTCATCAAGCGTGGTGCGCCGCCAGATGCCGCGCGGGTTGGCCTTGTCCTTCCACAGGTTGTAGTAGTGGTCGCCGATCCTGGTGACCATCGGGATGCGTGCTTCGGAATCTAGCACTTCCAGCAACTGCGCCTGCATGACGGCGAACTCGGTGGAGCTTCCGTATTTCTTTACCGTGTCGGCGTCGCGCGCCTTGACCCACTCCATGGACTTTGCCGCATCGATGTCCTCCAGCCACAGATAGGCGTCGTCGCTGGTGCTTGCACTGGCGGCCTGGGCGGGCGCTGCCGGTTGGGCGGGAGGTTGGGCGTGGGTCATTCCGGTCATCGCAAGGCTGGCCCAGAGGGCGAGGTGGCTTCGTTTCACAAAGGTTGTCCCCAGGCAGGTGGTGGTCGCGGCGACGGCATTAAAGGCAGCCGCCCACGGTGAACAGGTTGACCATAGCTTTGCATGGGGGCAAGGCCCCCTGCCGAAAGTCAGGGATCGTGGCGCGGCGCGTCGAGGGGCTGGGCGTCGGTGACGTGGACGAAGACACTGCGGAAAGCGTCCACGCCTTCGGCGTCCTCCCGCCGCTGCTGGTCGGGCAAGGGGTAGCTGGCGCCCAGTGTGACCATGATGCCTTGCTGCTCCAGCCAGCCGCGCACGGCGTCGGCACGGGCCTGGGCCAGGTTGACCGGGCCATCACCGTCACTGCTGGCGCGACCCTCGATCAGCACGCCGTTGCTGCCCCAATGGCGCATGGCCCAGGCCAGGTCCTCCAGTGTGCCCGTCTGCGAGACGCCCAGATCCGCCGAGCCGCGCGTGAACAATACCGGGGGCAAAGGGCGTGGTGGCGGGATGATGACTACCCGCCAATCCGGGGTTCCGTCGTTAAGCGTGGCTTCCATCTGGTGAAGCGTGGCCAGCGATGCGCGCGCCGAGGGCGAGACCACCAGTTCGATGCGCCGTTTCGCGGCGTCGACGTGCGAATCGAGCAAGGGCAGCGCTGACTCGCTTGGCCTGGATTTCCTGAACTCCATTGCCGTACCCGTCGACACCACCGTGGAATTCATCGGCAACGGCGAGGACCTGCTGTCATGGCTGGACCAGGCTCACTTGGTCCGCACATGGGCAAGCCACTGGCGAGCGATGCGGTGGCTGCGCTGGACCCGCTCAACCGGATACTGGCGCGCGACGAGGCCTACGGGCAGATCGTGCCGCTGCCGGATAGCGCAAGCACCGATGCGGCCACTGGATTGGCTTTTGAATCTCGCCGCCGCTGGCGCTCTTCCGACACACTGTTGATACCGATTGCGCGAAGCATTGCGGACTTGCTGACGACGGAGAGCTTCAGCGACGTAAAGGCATGCCAGGGTCATGCCTGCACGCTGTTGTTTGTCGATCACACGCGTGGCAGGGCGAGGCGCAGGTGCAACATGGCCGTGTGTGGGAACCGGGCCAAGCAGGCGGCGCATCGTGAGCGGGTGGGGAAAGCGGCGGAGTCTGCGCAGCGTCGCGCGTGATGCCGAAAGTGATTGAGCATCGTTGGATGTTGGTGCCGATGTCACTTTGAGAAAATCCGTATGGAATCGCCGCGCACGACCCGGGATCATTCGCGTGCTGCCGGCGTACCGGCAGCCGGGTGTAGAAACCTGGACAAAAAGATCGGGCCCCGCAGCAATGGCTGCGGGGCCCGAGGCTGACCGTCATACGGCGGGCGACCAGGCGGGCGTAAGCCCGGCCGTCTTTGTCCGGTTTTCTACCCTGGTTCGCTCGCCACCCTTACCCTTTCTTGAAACAGGGCCCGGCCTTACGAGCCATGGGAGCGGATGAACATATCCGGCAAGCGAAATAGCCCGGGTCGCCCATCGCGAAGCGATGGTGACCCCGGCGAGGGGTGCAACGTCCGGTGTGTTCATCCGCCCGATCCGTTATGGTTGATGCGTGCCCACGGCAAATTTCCTCAAAACTTGTTGTAGGCGGAAAGAACTGAAAACGGGAGCCGGGGGGCGACATGGGTAGTCGTAAGAGAGCGCTGAGCATAAGCCGGCGGCTGGGATGTTTGCTAATCCTTCCATATTGTTGTGGGTTGCATGCAGGGCCGGAAACGGTGACCTACATGTATACCGACGCCCAAGGAACGCCTCTGGCAGAAACTGATGCACAAGGCAACATAATTGCCACTTTTGATTTCGCTCCGTATGGCAGGCAGGCCGTGGGATCGCCACCTACTGGCATCGGATATACAGGGCACATCAATGATCCGGATACAAGCCTCGTATACATGCAGGCGCGGTATTACGACCCGGCTACAGCTCGATTTTTAAGTGCTGATCCCACAAGCCCGACAGCGAGTGACGCTGTCAACTTCAATCGCTACGCATATGCCAACAACAATCCAATAGCCAATATCGATCCGAATGGAAGGGATACTTTGGTAATTACGGGTGGCCGACGCGACGGAAGCACAAATATATTTGGGCACGTGGCTGCGTCGGTTGAAGGTTATGGCATGGCTAGTTATGGCACGAACACGGAACTTGGAAGTTCTACCACTCAGTATGTCGCTGAGCAAAGTGCTGTTCGAAGCCTCACTATCAGCGTAATTCCTACTACGCCCGCCAAGACACCAAGGCAGTAGATTTTATTAAAAGCAATCTTGGCGAAAACACGGCCACAATAATCGACAATTGTTCCGTAAAAACGGATCTAATTATCAACGCTGCAGGCGTACCCGTTCCGATTAGTCATTTCCCTGCGACCACACTAATTAACGTTGCCGCCAAATCCGACGTTCAGACTTATTCTGTTCCACAGAACGGGAAAATTCCAAAGGATCTCCAAAATATCCTGACTCGATTTGATCCTCCTCCTCCCCCTCCCCCGCCGTTCACTTCGCCCCATCAGCCCATCTCTCCGCCGCCATTTAACCGCCAAAATGATTGACCTTTCAGGACAAATGCTGATGGCTTGCGTATGGGGGTGGCAATGAGATTCGTCAAAGTAGCTGCTTTTTTAGCAGTGCTCATAGTCATCTTTTTTTCTTCCTGCACTTACCTTTCCAGCAAAGGTAACTCGGCTTACCAATCCACGAAGCTGGGGGATAGCAAGTCAAGTGTCATTACGAGATTCGACTTACCTTATGTTGAAAAAGCATCTGGCGAGCCATTCGTACGTTTTGACTCAAAGGGATGCAGAAGTCCATGCCAGGAACGGCTGTGGTTTGAGAGTCGCTTATCTTTTGGTATAGAAGCCTGGTCGGTCGACTTTGATCAAGAAGGTCGAGTTATCGATAAATACCATTGGACCTCACCATAACCGCCAGTAATGATAACGTCCGGTGTGTTCATCCGCCGATTAGTTATGGTAATGACCTATCTGTAGCTGCTATATGCATCAAGATGTCATTTCCTGGCATCAGGACGTACGCGTTTTCCTGGCAGCCTTGCGCGGTGCAGGCTTGGATTTCTTGCCTTTTGGCAGGACGGAATGAGCGCTCCAGAGCAGACCATCGCTTGCATCGGTAATCTTGATATGCAGCGCTCCACGTGCGGCGTGGACCAGCTCTACCATGGTTTCGATCGTCAGGTTGGAGTCGCCGCGCAACGCCTTGCTTATATAAGCTTCGGACTTCCCCGCACGCTCCGCGATGTCCTTCTGACGTTCGCCACTGGACTGAATCTGCTCATGGAGCTCGTTGGCGAAACGAAACTTGAGTGAAGCCTGGATGTAGGGGATGCTTTTTCTCAGATCATCAATCGTTTCGATCTTGCGCGTGGTCATTTCTTTAGCCTTGGGATGATTTCGATCGTGGCGTTTGCTTTTGCTGCGAGGTATCGATTCCGAAAAGCGACAACTTTTCCGATGTCCGCCTTTCAGGCTTTCCGCTGGTCTTTGGTTATCGAGTGGCTGCACACGACAAGTTCGCCGTCGTTTGCCGCATCGAACAGAGCGACAGTCTCAGCGCAAGAGTCCTTTCTCGGGTCATCGTCCGGCCCCTTTGAATGCAGAGTGGTCATGCGCAACGCACAGGGCAATCAGCCGGACGCAACCGGTCACGTCATCCCGGTCCGCTTTGGTGGTGGTCCATCCGGGCGAGCATCAACTATCAAGTCCGGACAGCCAAAAAAATGCCCTGGTCTCCCAGGGCATTTTTTACAATCAAGAGGCGCCGCTTAAAGCAACGGCACCAGCAACAACGCCACGATATTGATGATCTTGATCAACGGATTCACCGCGGGCCCCGCAGTGTCCTTGTACGGATCACCCACGGTATCGCCAGTCACCGCGGCCTTGTGCGCATCGGATCCCTTGCCGCCGAAATTCCCGTCTTCAATATACTTCTTGGCATTGTCCCAGGCGCCGCCGCCGGTGGTCATCGATACCGCCACGAAGAGGCCGGTGACGATGGTGCCGATCAGTACGCCGCCCAGTGCCTGGGCGCCGGCTTCGCTACCGCCGAGCCACTTGAAGAGGAACAGCACCACCACGGGCACCAGTACGGGCAACAAGGAGGGAATGAGCATTTCCTTGATCGCCGAGCGGGTAAGCATGTCCACAGCGCGGGAATAATCCGGCTTGGTGGTGCCTTCCATGATGCCCTTGATCTCCCGGAACTGACGGCGGACTTCCTCCACCACGGCGCCGGCGGCGCGTCCCACCGCTTCCATCGCCATGGCGGCGAAGAGGTAGGGGATCAGGCCGCCAATCAACAGGCCAATGATCACGTAGTGATTGGACAGGTCGAACGGTACCTGCGCCACGCCCAGGTGCTGGCTGAGGTTATGCGTGTAATCGGCAAATAGCACCAGCGCTGCCAGGCCGGCCGAACCGATGGCATAACCCTTGGTCACGGCCTTGGTGGTGTTGCCCACCGCGTCCAGCGGATCTGTCACGCCACGCACTTCCGGCGGAA
>NZ_DATHFX010000013.1:0-3879 GCF_035317885.1 Pinirhizobacter sp. | reverse complement strand
CACGGCCCATTGCGCGGTGACATTGGCGCAAAGACGCAGCGCCGCCAACAATTGCAGCGCGTCGCGGTAATCCGCGGTGAGGCGCGGATGGCCCGACAGGCTCATCCAGCCCACCCGGTACCCGCAGGCGCGATGCACCTTCGACAGGCCGCCGAAGCTCACGCAAGGGTGGTCGGCGGCAAGCCTGGCCAGCGGCTGGAAGGGGGTGTCGTCGTAGAGGATCTCGTCGTAGATCTCGTCGCACAGCAACAGCAGGCCATGTCGCCGCGCTACCGCCACGATGGCCTGGAGCAGCACTTCTGGGTACACGGCGCCCGTCGGATTGTTCGGGTTGATCAGCACGATGGCACGCGTGTGCGGCGTTACCAGGGCTTCGATTTCCTCGGGATCGGGGAGGTGCCCGTTTTCGGCGGGGCAGCGGTAGTAGCGGGGCTTGCCGTCGTTGAGGATGGTGGCCGCGCTCCACAGCGGGTAATCCGGGCTGGGCAGCAGCACTTCGTCGCCCGGCTGGAGCAGCGCGCGCAAGGCCAGGTCGATGAGTTCGCTCACGCCATTGCCGATGAAGATCCGCTCGACGTCCACGCCTTCCGCGCCGTGGGCGCGCTGCTGGGCCAGGACGGCTTCACGGGCCTCTTCCAGGCCTTGTTCGTGCCCATAGGGTTCGCTATCGGCCAGGTGGTCGGCGATGGCCTGGCGCAGGTGGTCGGGCGTGCGGAAACCGTAGCGGCCCGGGTTGCCGATATTGAGCTTGATGATGGGGTGGCCCGCGGCTTCCATCTCGCGCGCCCGGCGGGTCAGGGCACCGCGGATCTCGTAGCGGACGTCGGCCAGGTGGGCGCTGGGTTGGATCGATGCCATCGTTATTCACGTACCGGGGATTCGTCTTGCATTGCACTGTATCAGCGTCGATGGCCTGCCGCGAGGCAATCCAATGGCATAATCAGGGCCTATGACGGACCCCGTGGACATCGAACGGCTGCGCCGGATCGGCTGGCGCGGCGACGCTGATGCGGGTCCGGGCCGGCTTGCGCGGGTGGTGGCGCAGCATCGGGCAGGCTACGAGCTGCACGATGGCGACCTGCTTTTCAACGCCCAGCCAGCCGGCACGTTCTTAAAGCGCGGCCTGGATCCCTCGCTGCGCCCCGCCGTGGGCGACTTCGTGCTTCTTTCCGGAGACACCCATCCGGTGATCGAAACGGTGTTGCCGCGGCGCACCCTGCTGGTGCGTGCCGCCGCCGGCGAGCGCTACGAGCGCCAGGTGATCGCCGCCAACATCGACTACGTGCTGGTGCTGATGGGTCTGGACGGTGACTTCAACCCCACCCGCATCGAGCGCTACCTGTCGCTGGTGGAGGGTTCCGGTGCGCAACCGGTCGTACTTCTGTCAAAAGCCGACAGCGCGCCGGATCCGCAAGCGTCGGTTGCAGCCGTGCAAGCGCGCCTGGGCCATGCCACGCCGGTGATTGCGCTCAACAGCAAGGATGCAGCCTCCGTGGCGCCGGTGCTGGCTTTCCTGCAACCGGGCGATAGCGCCGTGCTGGTGGGTTCCTCCGGCGCGGGTAAATCCACCATTACCAACACGCTGCTGGGCGAGGAGCGCATGGCCACCGGCGCGGTGCGCGCACACGACAGCCGCGGCCGGCACACCACCACCCACCGCGCGCTGTTGCAGCTGCCTTCCGGCGGCTGCCTGATCGACACCCCAGGCATGCGCGAGCTCAAGCTCACGGGTGAGGAAAACCTCGATCTCTTCGCCGATATCGAGGCCCTGGCGGCCGAGTGCCGCTTTGCCGATTGCGGACACACCAACGAGCCCGGATGCGCGGTGCAGGCCGCGCTTGCCGCGGGCGAACTCTCCCTGCAGCGCTGGCGCAGCTTCCTGAAACTGCACGAAGAACGCGAGCAGCAAGCCGCCACGCTCGAGGCGCGCCTGCGACGTAGTCCACGGATTCCGGGGAAACATTCGTCGCGACGCGACCGGGACAGGTAAGATCGGCGGTCATGGACGTTCCCGCCATGGTTTCCTCGCCGGAACTCGAACGCTTCGCCATGCTCGACCGGCGTCTGCTCGAGGCCGTTCGCACCATCCGCATCCTGCCCACGGTCGGTTGGCCGGCCTCGCTGGAAGAGCGGATGATCACCGCCTACCGCGTCGGCAGGTTCTCGCTGCCGGACATCGAATACCTGCGGCCGGACCTCTCGGCTGCGCGCGGCGAGCTTGAGCGCATCGAACTGGAAGCCGGCGAAGACCACCCCATTGCCGAGTACCTGCGCCGTACCGCGCAATCCTGGCGCGTGGCGGCCACCATGCTCGAGGCCGTGGGCACCGAAGCGGTTACCGCGCCTTCGATCCAGCTTTATGGCCGCCCTGGTGACGGCATTCCCGGTAGCCGCAAGCGCAGCAACCTGGATGCTGCGAAATACTTCGTGGAGCTGGCCGACGAACTGGGTGCGGACCTGGACACCGAGGACGCCGAGGGACATATCGCCGCGGAGGACCTGCGCCAGGACATGGCCACGCAACTGGATACGTTCTTCGGCGCCGAGCGCATTGCCGTGGTGGTCGACCCTGAACTCACCGCCAAGGCCGCCGCCGGCGCCACCCGCATCCGCCTGCGCGGCGGCGCCAGTTTCACCGAATACGACCGCCACCAGCTGATGGCCCACGAGGCATTCGTGCATTCGCTCACCGCCTTGAACGGCCGCGAGCAGCCGGTGCTGGCCTCGCTGGCGCGCACCTCGCCGCGCGTTACCGCTACACAGGAAGGACTGGCGGTTTTCGCCGAGCTCATGTCCGGCGCCATCGACATCTCGCGCCTGAAGCGGATCAGCCTGCGCATCCTTGCCATCGACATGGCGTTGAACGGTGCGGACTTCGTCGAGGTCTACCAGTACTTCCGCAGCTGCGGCCAGAACGTGCCCGACAGTTTCCATTCGGCGCAGCGCGTGTTCCGCGGCGTGCCGCTGACCGGGGGTTCGGCGTTCGCCAAGGACAACGTGTACCTGTCTGGTTTGCTGGCGGTGCATACCTTCTTCCGCTGGTCGCTGCGCCAGCGGCGGCTGGACCACCTGCGGCATCTCTTCGCCGGCAAGCTCGCCCTGCACGATGTGATCAGCCTGGAGCCGTTCTTCGCCAGTGGCGCCATCGCCCCGCCGCGCTACCTGCCACCGTGGATGCAGCACGTGCATGGCCTGGCAGGGAAACTCGCATTCTCGTTGTTCGTCAACCACATCCACATGGATGGCGTACAGGCTGAGGAAATTTCGCTGGGTCTCTAGGCAGCGCCCACACCCGGCCATCATCTACAATATCCGCCTTGCGATCGACGATTTCCGCATCGCAGACATCCAGGGCCACGGACATTCCATGAGCATTTCCGACGAACTCCGCCAGGCGGCACTCGAGTACCACCGCCTGCCGCGGCCGGGCAAGATCAAGGTCACGCCCACCACTTCGCTGCTTACCCAGCGTGATCTTTCCCTGGCGTATTCGCCCGGTGTAGCGGCGGCATGCGATGCGATCGTGGCCGATCCCACCCAGGCAGCGGAGATGACGGCGCGGGCGAACCTGGTGGCGGTGATCACCAACGGCACCGCGGTGCTGGGCCTGGGCAACATCGGTGCGCTGGCCGCGAAGCCGGTGATGGAAGGCAAGGCTGTGCTGTTCCAGAAATTCGCCGGCATTGATGTATTCGACATCGAGATCGACGAGCAAGACCCGGACAAGCTGGTGGATATCATCGCCAGCCTCGAGCCCACCTTCGGCGGTATCAACCTCGAAGACATCAAGGCGCCGGAATGCTTCATTGTCGAGCGCAAGCTTCGTGAGCGGATGAAGATCCCCGTGTTCCACGACGACCAGCACGGCACGGCGATCAT
>NZ_DATHFX010000012.1:0-6687 GCF_035317885.1 Pinirhizobacter sp. | reverse complement strand
GCTTTCTCGGTGTCGTGCGAGAAGCGCGAGCGGTAGCCAGAACCAGGCTGTTCGGGGGTGCCGGGATCAAGCTTCACTTCGCCCGCGATCGGCATCACCAGGAAGTCGCCCAGGTCCGAGTGGCCGCTGCCGGAGAAGTGCGTATGCGAAAAGCCCAGCAGGCTAGTATCGGCAAACTGGTAACCGGCGGCATATTTATAGGAATGCTTGAAATCCGGCATGGCCGTATCCGGGCTTAGCTGGATCATGCCGAAGGGCACGGTGGCACCGGGAAAGGTATGCCCATCGCCACCGGTACCGATCATCGGGTCGACCGCTGCCCAGGCTGAATGGCCGGCGGGGTCTGCGGCATGGACCAGCGGCGAGGCCAAGCCTAAGGCCATGGCCAGGGAGGCAACGAGGGGAATCGGGGATCGTGCGGTCATGCGGGCTCCGGGGCCGCCAAAGGCGGGTTGGCAGGGGAAAAACCGGCTTGGATCGTTCTAAAATTGAAAAAACTATCACTTTTGGGACTTTCGTGCATGCTGCGCCGCGTGATGCAATTCGCGCCCTGCACAGGCGATGATGGCCTTGTTTAGATCGTTACAAGTATGCTCCCACCTCGGCTGCCGCCCTTTTTTTGGCCGCCCGACTGTTCACTTCCGCCAGGGGACCCTAGGCATGCCTGACACCGCTGCGAAAAGGACCGTCCGCGATGCCCATGCATAGCAAGCCGCCCACACGACGCAAGGTGACCCTTGCCGACATCGCCGCCGGCTGCGATGTATCGCGCGCCACGGTATCGCTTGTGCTGCGGGGCAGCCCGCTGGTGAACAAGCGTACCCGGGCCAAGGTGGAGGCGGAACTCAAGCGCCAGGGCTATGTGTACAACCGTGCCGCCGCGAACCTGCGGCGCCGCACATCAAGCTCCATCGCGCTGGTGATCAACGACCTGGGCAATCCCTTCTTCGCCGAATTTGCTGCCGGCGTGGACGAAGCCCTGGGGTCGGCCGGCTACGTCACCCTGCTGGGCAACACCGGTGAATCGCCCGAGCGCCAGCAGGCGGTGTTGTCCTCGCTGATCGAGCACGGCCCGGCGGGCATCATCCTGTCGCCGGCCGAAGGCAGCGACGATGCACGCGTGATCGCCGCCGTAGGACGGCACACCCCACTCTTGGTATTCAATCGTTCGCTGGGCGAAGCCTCAGCCGACGACGCGCCGTGGGACACCCTGGTGCTGGACAACGAACGCGGCACGCACCTTGCCACCGAGCATTTGATTGCACTGGGCCACAAGCGCATCGCCTTCTTTGGCGGTCACCGCGATTCCAGTTCCTGCCGCCAGCGTCGCCAGGGGTACCTCGACGCCATGAAGGCCGCAAGCCTTGCCGTGGCACCGGGCTGGCTGGTGGAAAGCGCTCCCACGCGCCTTGAAGCGGCGCGCCAGGCCGGCGCGCTGTTCAACCGCGACCCCGCGCCCACGGCGGCGGTTTGCTACAACGACGCGGTGGCCCTTGGCCTGATGCTTGGCCTTACCTCCCGCGGCCGGCGGCCGGGCGAGGACTTCGCCATCGTGGGCTTCGACGACATTGCCGAATCGAGCGTGAGCGTGCCTCCCCTTACCACCATCGCGGTGGATCCCCGCGACCGCGGCCGCCAGGCGGCCGAACTTGTTCTGGCCCGCATCGGCCATCCCGACATGGAAGCCACCCATACCACCGCGCCCGCGCGCCTGGTGGTGCGTGATTCATCCTGCCGTCCCGCATCACCCTAAGACCTACGCCAAGGAGTACACAATGGCCTTTGCCTCAACCCCGCGCCCCGGTTCCGCCACGCCTTCGGGCGATGACCACCGGTATACGTATTTTCCCCTCGCGCTCGGGGTGATGACGACCATTTTCTTCATGTGGGGTTTCCTTACCTGCCTGAACGACATCCTGATCCCCCACCTGAAGGCCGTGTTCGAACTGAGCTACGCGCAGGCGCTGCTTATCCAGTTCACCTTCTTCGGCGCGTACTTCGTGATGTCGCTCCCGGCCGGCCGTCTGGTGGCGCATCTGGGTTACAAGCTCGGCATCGTCGCGGGGCTGGTGATCGCCGGCATCGGCGCTGCGATCTTCTGGCCGGCAGCCGCGGCGCATTCGTATCCGGCGTTCCTGGGTGCGTTGTTCGTGCTGGCCACCGGCATCACCGTGCTGCAAGTGGCCGCCAACCCTTACGTGGCGCTGCTGGGTCCTGAAAAAACCAGTTCCAGCCGCCTCACCCTGGCCCAGGCGCTGAACTCGTTCGGCACCGCGCTGGCCCCGCTGTTCGGTGGCTTCCTGATCCTCTCCAACCAGGTGCGCACGGCGGCTGACATCAACGCCATGCCGGCGGCCGAGCAATTGGCTTACCGCACGCAGGAAGCCCATGCCGTGCAGGGCCCCTACATCGGCCTTGCCGTGGTGCTGGTACTGCTGGCGGTGTTCGTATACCTGTTCAACCTGCCGGCGCTGAAGGAAACCACCGAGCAGGCCGACACCTCACACCACACCCTGATGGACGCCTTGCGCACGCCGCACGTGTTCTTCGGCGTGCTGGCGATCTTCTTCTACGTCGGCGGCGAAGTGTCGATCGGCAGTTTCATGGTCAACTACCTGTCGCTGCCTGACATCGGCAACATGAGCGAGCAGCGCGCCAGCCATTTTGTTTCGTTCTACTGGCTGGGCGCGATGATCGGCCGGTTCATCGGTTCGTCGCTCCTGGCCGTACTGTCGCCACGCAAGCTGCTGGCCGCCTTCGCCGCCATCAACATGTTGCTGGTGGTCACCACCATGAGCACTTCGGGCACCGTGGCCGTGTACAGCATCGTTGCCATCGGCCTCTTCAACTCGATCATGTTCCCCACCATCTTCGCCCTGGGCATCGAGCGCCTGGGTCCGCTTACCAGCAAAGCCTCCAGCCTGTTGATCATGGCGATCGTGGGCGGCGCACTGATTCCCTGGCTGCAGGGCGCGCTTGCCGACCACATCGGTTTGCAGCACGCATTCTTCCTGCCGCTGATCTGCTACGCGTACATCGTGTTCTATGGCGTGTCGGGCTCGAAGGTACGCAACCTGCCTTCCTCCTGACGCACCGCTTTTCCTTTTGGTTTCCCACGGTTCCCCATGTCTGCAATCCTCTGTTTCGGCGAAGCGCTGATCGATTTCCATCCCCAGCCGCAAGCCACGCCCGGTTCGCCGGACGCATATATCCCCTTCGCCGGCGGCGCGCCGGCGAACGTCGCCGTGGCTGTTGCGCGGCTGGGCATGCCTGCGCGTTTCGCCGGAATGCTGGGCAAGGACATGTTCGGCGATTTCCTGCTCAAGAGCCTGCACGACGCCGGCGTCGATACCCGCAGCGTGGTACGCACTGACGAAGCACACACCGCGCTCGCCTTCGTGGCGCTGGCCGCCAATGGCGAACGCAGTTTCAGCTTCTACCGGCCGCCCTCTGCGGACTTGCTGTTCCGGCCGGAGCATTTCCACGCCGACGGCTTCAACAACGTTGCCGTATTCCACGTGTGCTCCAATTCGATGACCGAGGGTGCGATAGCCGCCACTACCGTGGCTGGCATGCGCCGTGCGCGCGACGAGGGCGCCCTGGTGAGCTTCGACATGAACCTGCGGCCGGCGCTGTGGCCGCGTGGTTTCGACCCGCGGCCGCGGATGTGGGATGCCCTGCTGGTGGCCGATGTGGTGAAACTGAGCGCCGAGGAACTCACCTTCCTGTGCCAGGATGACAGTGAAGAAGCCGTATTGACACGCATCTGGACCGGCACCGCGCAGCTGGTGGTGGTGACCGACGGTGATGCGCCCATGCGCTGGTTCACCAAGGGCCAGCAGGGCGTGTTCGCCGGTTTCGCCGTGCGAGCGGTGGACACCACCGCCGCGGGCGATGCCTTCGTCGGCGGCCTGCTGTCGAAGCTCAGTAATGAAGGCGTCACCGCCGCCACCCTGCCGGCGCTGGTAGCCGATATTCCCCGCCTGCACGGCCTGCTGCGTTACGCGGCCGCCTGCGGCGCCATCACCGTTACCCGCAAGGGCTCCTTCACCGCGATCCCCGACGCCGGCGAAGTCGATGCCTTCCTGGAGATGAATGCATGACCATCCTGCCCGACTTCCACGACGAAAACGTGTTGCGCGAGCACATCGCCACCACCATGGCGTTCTACGATCCGCGTTCGCTCGATCCCGCTGGCGGCTTCTACCACTATTACAAGGACGACGGCACGGTTTATGACCGCAGCCACCGCCACCTGGTAAGCAGCACGCGCTTCGTCTTCAACAACGCGATGGCGTCCATCGAGTTCGACGATCCGCACTACATCGACGCCACCCGCCACGGCCTGGCCTACCTGCGCGACGTGCACCGCAACCCGCAGACCGGCGGCTACGCCTGGACCTTGCTGGGCGGCAAGCCAGAAGACACCACCAATCACTGCTACGGCGTGGCCTTCGTGCTGCTGGCGTATTCCACCGCGGTCAAGGCCGGTGTGCTCGAAGCGCTACCGTGGATGGACGAAACCTGGGATCTGCTGGAGAAACACTTCTTCGAGGCAGACCCGGGCCTGTACCGCGACGAAGCCGACGCAAACTGGAATTTCTCCAGCTACCGCGGCCAGAACGCCAACATGCACATGTGCGAGGCGATGCTTGCCGCGTACGAGGCCAGCCAGGACCGCCGCTACCTCGACCGCGCACTGCTGCTGGCCGACCACATGACGCGCCGCCAGGCGGCCAAGGCTGAGGGATTGGTGTGGGAACACTACGACATCCACTGGAATGTCGACTGGAACTACAACAAGGACAACCCCAAGCACCTGTTCCGCCCCTGGGGATTCCAGCCCGGCCACCAGACCGAATGGGCGAAGCTGTTGATGATCCTGGATCGTTTCCTGGGCGGCGAAGGCAACGCGCCGGCATGGTTGCTGCCGACGGCGCGCCACCTGTTCGACGAGGCCCTGAAGCACGCCTGGGACGATGAATTCGGTGGCATCGCCTACGGTTTCGCGCCGGATGGTCCGGTGTGCGACGACGACAAGTATTTCTGGGTTCAGGCCGAATCGCTCGCGGCCGCGGCGCTGTTGTCCGAACGAAGCGGCGATCCTTCCTACAGTACCTGGTACGACAAGATCTGGGCGTACTCGTGGGAGCACATGGTCGATCACCAGTACGGCGCGTGGTTCCGCATCCTCACCCGCGACAACCGCAAGTACGACGACGAAAAAAGCCCCGCCGGCAAGACCGACTACCACACCATGGGTGCAGCCTACGAAGTGATCGCGGCGATGCGCCGCGGCTGGAAGTAGCGCGCCGCAGAACGGGGTCAGAGTAATTACTCTGACCCCCAATCATCGCTCTGACCCCCAACCATCGCCTCGGGTGTCAGGCCCTGGCACGCCGGGCGGGCGCCTTCTTGGCGGTCTTCTTCGCCGCCACCTTCTTCCCCGTCGATTTCTTCGCCGCGGCTTTCTTGCCCGCCGACCTGGCCGCCTTCGCCGTCGACTTCGCGGTAGCCTTCGCACCGCTCTTCGCCGCCGGTGTGCGCTTGTTGCCCGCGATGCTTTTCTTCAGCAGCGCCATGAAATCCACCACGTTGGTGGTGGCATCTTCCGGCGCCTCGTGTTCTTCCTCGATGTCCGCGGTGACGCCCTTCTTGGCCAGGCGCTTTTCGATCACCTTGCGCAGTTTTTCGCGGAACTCGTCGCGATAGTCGGAGGGTTTCCATTTGCCCGCCATCGATTCGATCAGCGATTTGGCCATCTCCATTTCCTTGGGCGTAATGCGGTAGTCCTTCGCATCCTTCCCGGGCAAGCCGTAGTCCTCGGGATCGATGATGTCGGCCGGGTAGCGCAACAGGTTCATCACCAGGGCGTTGTCCTGGGCCATCACGGCGGCCAGGTATTCCCGTGTGCGGATCACCACGCGGGCGATGCCCACGCGGTTGGTTTTCTTCAGCGTCTCACGCAGCAGCACATAGCCTTTCTCGGCTTTCTTCGCCGGCATCAGCACGTAGGGCTTTTCAAAGTACGACGGGGCGATCTCGCCGGCATCGATGAAGGTATCGATCTCCACTACTTCGTGGGCCTCGCTGGCGGCGCCGCGGATATCGGATTCCTCCAGCACCACGTAACTTCCCTTGCGGTACTCGAACGCCTTGACGATCTCCTTCCAGGGCACTTCCTCGCCGGATTCGGCGTTCACCCGTTCGTAGCGTATCGGCTTGTTGTCACGCTGGTCGAGCAGGCGGAAATGAAGGTCGTTGTGCCGCTCGCCGGACATCAGGCGGATCGGCACGTTCAGCAGGCCGAAGGATAGGGTGCCACTCCAGATGGGACGGGCCATGGCGTTGCACTCATGCGGGTGAGGTACCTAGAGCCTGCCGCCTGGCGCGTGGAGGTTGTGCATGTGTCTGAACGCAAGTTCCCGCTTAGCGGGAATTTCACTCTTTGCCCGCCATCGAAGCGCGAATCTAGGCCCATCAAGAAGGAGAAGCCCATGATCAAGCTCATTCCCCTAGCCGCCGGCCTGGCGTTGCTAAGCCTGGGTGCCGGCGCCCTGGCCCAGACCACGGCGAAATCGGCCCCGGCAACCGCTCCGCGCCCGGCCCCGGTGGTGCGCACGGTGAACCCGCAGGCGGCGTCCATCGCCCAACAGCAGCAGATGCAGCAGCGCGCCCAGCTGGAAA
>NZ_DATHFX010000011.1:0-5800 GCF_035317885.1 Pinirhizobacter sp. | reverse complement strand
GGCGACCACCGATAGCGCCGCGCCGCCCGCCAGGGCGAACAATACACAGCAAAGAATTCCGTAAAACAGGCGGCTCACCCCGGGAGGATCCGGCGGGAAGGGGTCGGCATTGGGGGGAAGTCCTTAAGCTTGGCGGCAAACGGACATGATACCGGGCCGGGTTGAGATCGGTGCCGTGCGGCCCGATTTTCAGGTGAGTAGCTTCATAATGGCGACTTGCCGTCGCGGGCCTTGCGGCTTTCAGGAATTCCATGAGCGGTTTCAGTCTTAGCAGTGAGCCTTTCACCCTCGAGCGCGATTGCGTGGCGGTGATGGTTCCCCAGGGCGAGCAGGTGACCCTGCCCGCCGGCCAGATCGGTTACATCACCCAGGCCCTGGGGGGCAGCTTCACGGTGTATGTCGAGGGCAACCTGTTCCGCATCGCGGGCCACGACGCCGATGCCCTGGGCAAGGACGCGCCCCCGGCCATCGAGCTTCCGGCCGACGCCGGCGATGAAGACGTCGAAAAACTCGTGTGGCAACAGCTTCGCACCTGCTTCGATCCGGAAATCCCGATCAACGTGGTGGAGCTTGGCCTGGTCTACGACGCCACCCTCGAGCGCACCGATGCCGGCGACCGCAAGGTGTACGTGAAGATGACCCTGACCGCGCCCGGTTGCGGCATGGGCGACATCCTGGTCGATGACGTACGCACCAAGCTCGAACTGATCCCCACGGTCAGTGAGGCTGATGTCGACCTTGTCTTCGACCCGCCGTGGAATCATTCGATGATGTCGGACGCGGCCAAGCTCGAAACCGGCATGCTCTGACAATCTCAGGGGCTTAGGCTTACCAGGTATTTCCTGCACGTCTACGCCGGGTGACGTCATTCCCGACGGCGGAAAAGTGTCGTGCGCGGCTGCATGCGCCTGCGCGGGAAGTCCAGAGTTTCCAGGCGGGCAACGTCGTCCGTCGGCGCCGAAGTGGCGCCATCATCTGGAGAGCCTTCCCATGCATGTGAATCATCCGCACGGCCCCCTTGGCCGCCTCGCTCTATGTGCGGGCGCCATCGCGCTGGCGCTGCCGGCGTCGATGTCCCACGCCGCCCAGTCCCAACGCTTCGATGGCGGCTCGCTACAGGGCAGCCTGTTGCCCGGCATGTCGCGGATCATCGGTGCGGACCTGGGGACCGACTGGCGAGTCGAGGCTTCGGCGGCCACGGTTCATGGCACCCGCACTGTCAAACTGCAGCAACTGAAGAACGGTGTGCCGATCCTGGGGAGCATCGCCACGGTCGAAGTGGCGAATGACGATGAAACCATCGTTGGCGCCACGGGAACCTTCGCCCGCGATGTGGCAGCGCTTGCCTCGCCGCAGCCGCAGCTTGATGCCGCGGCTGCGCGCGGCATGCTTCTGGGCGGGCTGTCATTGGCGGGCGGCGGGGAAATCACCGAGGGCGCCAGCGAGCTTATTCATCACGTCGGCCAGGACAACATCGCGCGGCTGGCATGGCGGGTATCAGTGGGTCTGGGCGGCGAGCATCCCTCGGTGCCGGCGGGAATCGTCGATGCCAGCGACGGCACGGTGCTTGAACGCTGGGACGAACTGATGCATGCCAGTGACCTGGCCAACGGCCCCGGCGGCAACGCCAAGATCGGCGCCGTGACCTATGGCGTGGACAAGCCCCTCCTGCGGGTCACCGCCAACGACGGAACCTGCACGCTAAAGAATGAAAGCATCATCACCGTCAACCTCAAGCAGACCACCAACACCGGCAACCGCACGCCCTGGTCATTCGTCTGCCCAACGAACATCGGCGATGGCATCAACGGCGGCCATGGCCCTCTCAATGACGCCCATCATTATGGTTCGGCGGTGTTCGCCATGTACCGCGAACTCACCGGCCAGCCTCCCATATCCACACCGCTCATCGCGCAGGTCCACTACGCGCGGAACTACGACAACGCATCGTGGAATGGCGCCAGCCGAACGATGCAGTTTGGCGACGGTAGCACCGTCTTCTATCCCCTCACCGCGCTGGACGTGGTCGCCCACGAAGTCAGTCATGGCTATACCGGTGACAACTCACGCCTCATCTACAACAACAATCATTCCGGCGGCATGAATGAGGCATTCTCCGACATGGCGGGCGAGGCGGCGAAGCTCTATGCAAACGGTTCCAATGATTTCCTCGTTGGCGCCGAGATCACCAAGACCCAGCCAGCGTTGCGATACATGTGCGAACCCCGGCGCGATGGCCGATCCATCGATCATCAGCGCGATTTCAAACCCATGGATAACCACTATTCCAGCGGCGTATATAACAAGGCGTTCTGCATCCTGGCCAAAACCAACGGCTGGAACGCGCTTTCCGCTTTCGAGGTGTTCGCCCGGGCCAACGAGCTGTACTGGTCGGCCAATAGCACGTTCAACGCGGGCGCATGCGGCGTCATGGCCGCGGCCAAAGACCTTGGCACTTCCACCGACGATGTCGTCAATGCATTCGACGCGGTCGGCGTGCGTTGCGACTAGCTTTCCGTTGCAAGCGGACGCGCGCATGTCGCGTGTCCGCTTTTTCTTTCGCCCGGGTTTGCCTCGTGGCAGTTACACAAACTGACAGAAATACAATTGCTTGCCTTCATCGTGAAAACGATTTCGCAAGCAATTGCCGAGCAGCAAGAGCTTGCGAACATGAGAACTGCCTCACGGTACACCTTGGTCAACCTGCTAGTTTCAATTGCGTCGACGGGCGGGGAGCCTGCGCGACACTCCGTGGCGCCGGTGGAGGCCGGTGACGCAACTTGAAGGATCCGCGCTAACCCGGAAGGAGAGGGGCCGGGCAGCGTCGTCGATCCTCTCGGAGGTCATAAAAAAACCACCGGAGCCGCTACATGCGGCATGTCGTGATGTGGCCGCCGCGGTCGCAACGGGCGAGTGCGCGCGCCACCTTGGGAGGAAACACATGGCAAGTTCATATCGTTCGAACGCACTGGTCGTTGCGCTGGCACTCGCCGCCGCAACGCAGGTGCACGCGGCGACCGAGCAGAAGTTGGTCGCCCAGAGCCTCAATGCAACACCCGTGGCAAGCCTCGCCACACACCTGGGCCTGGACAATCGGTCGGGCCTGGTCGAGAAAGACTCGCTGCCCACGGCGCACGGCACGCGCACCGTGCGCATGCAACAGACCTACATGGGAGTACCTGTGTATGGAAAATCCGTCGCCGTCGAGCAGGACAACCGTGGCAATGCGCTGCGGGCGACAGGCGTGGTCGCCACCAGCCTGAGCGTAGAGCTTGCGTCGGTGACCCCGAAGCTCGACCCGGCGGCCGCACTGGATGTGTTGCAGCGACGCAATGCCTCGCTCGTTGCCCTGGGTGCGAAGCCTGAGAACACACGCGCCGACCTCTATGTCTATCCCCAGGAAAACGCTCCCGCGCGCCTGGTTTACCTCACCTCGTACGTTCTCAATGGCGATCGTCCATCACGGCCCACGGCCATCATCGATGCCAACACCGGGGAAGTGATCGCGCAGTGGGAAGGCCTGGCCAATGCCGAGGTCGATGCCAATGGTCCAGGCGGCAATGCCAAGACAGGCCAATACACCTACGGCACCGACTTTCCCGCACTACGCGTGACGCAATCGGGCAGCACGTGCACGGCGCAAAACGCCTACGTCAAGACCTACAACCTCAACCACAAGACCAGTGGTGGCACGCTGTGGAGCTTTACCTGCCCGACCAGCCAGGGCGATGCCGTCAACGGTGCGTATTCACCGATCAACGACGCCCACCATTTTGGTGGGGTCGTACACGACATGTACGTGGCCTACACCGGTGCCGCTCCGCTGAACCAGGTGCTGCTGATGAAGGTGCACTACGGCAACAGTTACGAAAACGCGTTCTGGGACGGTACCCAGATGAGCTTTGGCGATGGCGCCAGCACGTTCTATCCGCTGGTGGCGATCGACGTCACCGGCCATGAGATCAGCCACGGTTATACCGAGCAGCATTCCAACCTCGCCTATACCGGGCAATCCGGTGGCATGAACGAGGCGTATTCGGATATCGCCGGCGAGGCGACGGAATTCTTCGACCGGGGAAGCAATGACTTCCTGGTCGGCGCCGACATCGTCAAGACCAGCGCAGGCATCGGCAACGCACTGCGCTACATGTGCAACCCGCCGCAGGATGGTGGTTCCATCGACAACGCCGCGGACTACACCTCCGGCCTGGACGTCCACTATTCCAGTGGCGTCTACAACAAAGCGTTCTGCCTGCTGGCCAAGACCAGCGGGTGGGACACCCAGAAGGCCTTCAAGGTATTCGCACGGGCCAACGCGCTTTACTGGGGTGCGAACGAGACCTTCAACAACGGCGCATGCGGCGTTGCAAGTGCCGCGACCGACCTCGGCTTTTCCGCTGCCAACGTGGCCACGGCCTTCACAGGCGTGGGCGTGACCTGCGGCAGTGGAGGCGGTGGTGGTGGTTCGGCGCTGTCCAATGGTGTGGCAAAGACGGGTATATCCGGTGCCAAGGGAAGCGAAACGACGTACACCGTGGTCATCGCTGCCGGCGCCAGGAACCTGACCATTGCCATGTCCGGTGGTACGGGTGATGCCGACCTGTACACCCGTTTCGGATCGGCGCCCACCACGGCGACCTACGATTGCCGCCCGTACAAGACTGGCAATGCCGAGACGTGCACGGTGGCTGCGCCCAAGGCCGGGACTTATTACGTCAAGATTCGCGGTTATGCCGCCTACTCAGGCGTTAGCATCAAGGCGTCCTGGACGCCGTAGAATTCGATCGATGACGGCCCGCCGGCGTGACGCCGGCGGGATTCGCCTTCAGGAGGGTGAGATCCTGCGGATGACGGCGCATTCGCAACATGTGAGGGAAATTCCCTTCCACGCAAGCATGATGTGCCCACGACAATCGACGTGCGCCGCCGCCTCAAGCGGATCGCTCCACGACGTAGCCTGATCGCGCCGCCATTCCGTGCGGCGTCATCACCGACATGGAGCGTTCTCATGCTTGTCCGATCCTTCTTAAGGCCGCTCGCCGCAGCTACTGCGTCGTTCCTTGCCCTTTCCAGCCTGGCCCATGCGGGTGATGTGCTTTCCCATCCCCTGCCACGTGTTGCACTGGTCACGGCCGACGCTGAAGTCGTCGGCATCGTCGTTGATCCGGCCGGCGATGGCTCGTCGCTGGTGGCGCGGCTTGCGTCGCGGCTGAGTGCATCGCAAGCAGGGTTGGAGCTTTCCTACAAGCGAACCTTGGCCACCGGTCATCTGCTATTCGGTGCATCCAGCGACAGCGCCATTGCTTTCTCGACGGCGAACCAGATCATGCAGGATCTCGCCAATGAGCCCGGTGTCGCCTCGGTCGAACCTGATCTGTTGATGCACCCCATGTCCACCAACGATCCGTATTGGCCCTACCTGTGGAGCTACCGTGCTGATCGCACCGGCATCGATGTGGTGAAGGCATGGGCACATTCCCGTGGTGAAGGCGTAGCGGTAGCGGTTCTCGATACGGGCATCACGAACCACCCCGATCTCCAGGGCCAGATCCTGCCCGGATACGATTTCATCTCCAGTGCCTCGGTGGCGGGCGACGGCAACGGCCGCGACGGCAACCCCAGCGACGAAGGCGATTTCAGTTCTGGCAGGCCCTCCAGTTGGCATGGCACACACGTCACGGGCACGATTGCCGCTTTGGCGGACAACGGTCTTGGCGTGGCGGGTGTTGCTCCTGGCGCCAAGGTCGTGCCGGTGCGCGTGCTCGGCAAGGGCGGCGGCTACGATTCGGACATCGCCGAT
>NZ_DATHFX010000010.1:0-3010 GCF_035317885.1 Pinirhizobacter sp. | reverse complement strand
CAGGGGAATACCGGGGGCGGAGATGACCCAGGGGTAGGCCAGGAGGTCGGGCAGGTCCAGCTGCGTCTTGCCTTGCAGGGGATGGCCGGTGCGGCCGACAACCACGGGATCGTCGTCGTAGAGATCTTCCTGCACCACCTCGCGATGCGGCGGCGGGTCGCGGCGTGCGCCGATGATCAGGTCAATGTCCCCCTGGCGAAGACTGCTCAGTAGCTCCCCGTACGGTGCTTCGACCACGTTGACTGCCGCCGATACGTTCGCGGTGGTGAACCGGGCGAGCAACTCGGAGAAGAAGATGGCGCGGGCACTGGGCAATATGCCGACGATCACGTGACCGGCTTCATCGGTGCTGATGGCACCGATCTCCTCGACACCTGCTCGCAACTCCGACAGCATCAGGCGGGCGAAGCGCACGAAGCGGGTGGCCACGTCCGTCGGCCGTACGATGCGGCCCACGCGAACGAAGAGGTCCATGCCCAGGATGTCCTGCAGTTCCCGCACCGCGCGATGCACCGCTGGCTGGGACAGGCCCGTCAACTCCGACGCCTGCACGTAACTGCTGTTGCCTTCCACCGCGATCAGTGCGCGCAGCTGGACCATGGTCACGCGCCGCTCGATATGCGGCAGCGGGGCCAGCCGCGCAGATCGCCTTACCAACCGACCGCCATGCGCCAGGTAGCGCAGCGCGCGATTCACGCGAACCATCATGACCTTGCCGGCCGCGGTGGGCGTGGCGCCTTCGGGCTGCCGGTCGAACAAGCGCTCGCCCAGCACACGCTCCATCTTGGCTATCGCCTGGGCAAGCGCGGGCTGCGACAGATTCACCTCGCGCGCAGCGGCGCTCATGCTGCCCGACCGTCCCGTGACGAGCAGCGCATCCAGGTGCCTCAAGTTGAGCTGGAAAATGTCTTTCACGAGCAATCAATCGTATTTGCTTATGGCCTGATCATAAAACGAATTTGGCAAACCTCATGCCAGGCGCGCACCTTTGCATTATTCCGATTGTAGGAAAAGGTGCATGTCCACAGTCAATACCAAAGTCCAAAGGCCCGGCAAGGCCCTGGTAGACGCCCTGGGCCAGCTCGGCGTGGCGACGGTCCACGAGGCCCAGGGCCGCAAGGGTCTGCTCGCCAGCCACCTTCGCCCGATTTATGCGGGCGCCCGCATCGCCGGCTCCGCGGTAACGGTGTCCATTCCGCCCGGCGACAACTGGATGATCCACGTGGCCATCGAGCAGCTTCGCGATGGCGACATTCTGCTGGTCGCTCCCACCAGCGAGTGCATCGACGGCTACTTCGGCGACCTGCTGGCAACGTCCGCCATGGTGCGGGGCTGCCGCGGCCTGGTGATCGACGCGGGTGTGCGCGATGTCCGCGACCTCAAGGCCATGGGTTTCCCGGTGTGGTCCAGGGCCGTGTTCGCCCATGGCACGGTGAAGGAAACCTTGGGGTCGGTGAACGTGCCGGTGGTCTGCGGCGGGGAATATGTCCGCCCCGGCGACATCGTGCTGGCCGACGACGACGGTGTTTGCGTGGTCCGCCACGAGGAGGCCGACGAGGTGCTTGCCAAGGGCCTCGACCGCGAAAACCGCGAGGAAAAGGTCCGTGAGCGCCTGAGGCATGGCGAGCTGGGCCTGGATATCTACGCCATGCGCGAACGCCTGGCGGCCAAGGGCCTGACCTACCAGTAATCACGCGTGCAAAAAATTCCCACTTGCAAAGAAACCGATGAAGATCTTTGACACACATACACATGTGATCTCCCCGGATACCTCCGCTTACCCCAAGGATCCGATCGGCGGACACCAATCTGAGTGGTCGCAGGCGCGGCCGGTGGATGCGGCTGGCCTGTTGAAGGCCATCGACGAAGCCGGCATTGCCAAGGCGGTGGTCGTACAGGCCTCCACCGTCTACGGCCACGACAACCGCTATGTCGTGGATACCGTCCGCGCCAATCCGACACGCTTCGTGGGTGTCTATTCGATCGATGCGTTGGCGCCCGATGCGGTGGAGCTCATCGACCACTGGCAGGCGGAAGGGCTTTCGGGCTTTCGCCTGTTCACCACGGGCAGCACCATGCCGGGCCAGTCCGACTGGCTGGGGCATAAGGATTCCTACCCAGCCTGGGCCCACGCCGAGAAGCTGGGCATTCCCGTGTGCCTTCAGATGACGATGGAAGGGCTGCCTGCCCTGGCTTCGCTGCTGGAACGCTTCCCCAGGGTGCGCGTGCTGCTGGACCATTGCGCACGACCGGACTTGTCCGATGGCGCACCCTTCGCCCAGGCGAAGGCGCTGTTCGACATGGCCAGGTTCCCGGGTGTGTTCCTCAAGCTCACCAACCGCACGCTCAGTGCGGCAACGGCCGGCAAGTCCAACCCGCGCGATTTCCTCGAGAAGATCATCGAAGTGTTCGGTGCCGGCCGAATCGCCTGGGGATCGAATTTCCCCGCGGCAGAAGGCGCCCTGCCGACGCTGGCCGCCACCGCACGCGAAGTGCTCGCCGGGCTTCCCGTGCATGACCAGGCAATGATCTTCGGCGGCACAGCGGCCACCGTGTATCGGGCACTGGTGGAGACCTCCGCCCATGTCTGAGTCGGGCACGCTACGTACGGTGCTGGCAACGTCGCCGCTTACCGAACCGCTCAAGAGCGGCGCGGTTAGTAGCCCTGGGCTCACGTTCGACTTCGTCGACGTGTCGCCGGTGCACAAGGCCTTCGCACCGATGGTCCGCCAGCAAAGCTACGACCTGTCGGAGCTGGCGATCGTCACCGCGCTGCAGGCTGTAGCCTTTGGCCGCCCCCTCATCCTGCTTCCCGCCGTGGTGGCCTCTCGCTTTCAGCGCGGCTGCTTGATCACGCGCCGCACCGGTGGCGTGACCAGCCCGCAAGACCTTCCCGGCAAGCGCATCGGCGTGCGTGCCTACACACAAACCACCGGTATGTGGGTACGCGCGCACCTGGCCGAAGACTACGGGCTTGCCACCGCCTCGATGCACTGGCTCACCCGCGATC
>NZ_DATHFX010000009.1:0-8483 GCF_035317885.1 Pinirhizobacter sp. | reverse complement strand
TAGTTGGAATTCCACGGCGCACGCACCAGGTCGTTCCACAACCCCTGCAGGTTTGCCGCTTGCGACCCGGGTCTGGAACTGGCGATAAGCAGGTAGCGGCCGTAATTGAAGTACAGCGCAAACAGCGATGGATCGGGCCGGTCGGCAAGCCTCGCGCGGCGGCGGTCGGTGGGATCGATCGATGGCGCTAGCTTGCCCAGGCGCAAGCTTGTGCGCCGGAACAGCGCCTGGTGGTCGGCGACATGGCGATCGATGAGCACATCCATCGAATGTTTGCATGCTTCGCCCACGGCATGCCACGCCCTGGCCGTCACCTGGTTGAGCGGCGTGTCGGGCCTGCTACGCGCGTTGCGGAATCCAGTGGCGGCGCCGATCACCAGCGTTACGCTGTCGGCGCCGGTGACCACCAGCGAAGACCCGGCAACCGCCAGCGTACCGCCCTCGTGCAGCAGCCGGAGAGTCGCTGCGAAGAACATACCCTCGCCCACGGCCTGGCTTTTCTCCACGGGATCGGGAGTGATCGGACGACCATTGCCACCGATGTGCGACGGTGCCTTGCCCGTCAACTGCAGGCGCCCGTCGGCATACACGCCGATCGATCCCTTGAGCGCCGCATCCAGCGCAATCGTGGCATCGATGCTTCCCGCACGGTCGGCGTCCAGGCGCACCACGATCACCTGGTCGGGTGCGGAGGCGAAGACATCACGACGGTACGCCACGCCATCGGCGGTATAGCGCACCGTGGCACAGGCGCGGTCAAGGTCGAGTTCACGCCGGTAACCCGACACCACGGACGCCGGCCGCATGCTGATGCGCAGGTCCGCCAGGGGCTGGTACGCCTCGGCGAATCGCCCCTGCATCTGTTTGGCGATGCGGTCACCCAGATGGTAGTCCGCATCTTTGAGTACCGCATCGCGAAGCGGTTGCAAATGGGCGCTGGCATCGGGGTTATTGCCGTCGTGCGGGTATCCCGACCATAGCGTGTCTTCGTTCAATGCCAGGTGTTCTTCCCAGGCGTTGCCGTCCACGCCGCCGTGGACCATCGCACCGAGGTGGCCATTGCCCAGGGGCAACGCATCGATCCAGCGACTGGCGGGTTGGGCGAACCAGAGCAAGGTTTCCGCGGCATCGCCTTGCGGCGGCGTGACCAATGCCGGCTGGGCGATACCACGCGGCACCAGGGGCAGCAGCCCAAGCGAGCTGGCACCGCGCAGGAAGGCGCGGCGCGATAGGCGTGTCATGGAGGATTTCCCGCAGCAATACAGCGCCCGTTCCGGGCGACCTGGGGATATTTGCACAACAGGCGCGTCCGGGCGGACGAATCCACCGGCTCAATCGTTCGCGTGGCGATCAATTGCTCCGGTGCCTTGCCTTGGGTCACCCAACGGTCCAGCGCCATCACGATGTCGTGGTCGGCATCCTGCGGCAGGCCGGGAGGTGGCACTTCCTCGTTGCCGAACGATGTCGCACCCGGTCCACCCCAGCAATGGCCCATGCCAGGCACCATGAACAGGCGGGAGAAGTCGTCCAGATTCGCAGGCTCGCCATGACGCGCCATGAATTTACCGACGTCCTGGACATACTCGATTGTGCTCCGCGGCGGCACGGCGGCATCGCCCCAGCCGTGGAACAGCAACAGCTTGCCGCCATGGGCCCGGAATGCCCGGAGGTCCGGGTTGAACGCGTCCAGGTATGGCGCCTCGCGTTCCTGCGCCTCCACCAGGTCTCGATGGATGTCGCTGCCAGATGAGTCCCAGCCGCGTCCCTGGTACACGAGATCTGCGAAGTTGCTGAAGCCGAACTTGCGTTGCTCGCCACCGAGAATCCACAGCCGCCAGCTTCCGCCATCGTCTTCCATGCCTGGCTCAAGGCCGGGATGGATGCGTGCGCCGGTCACCGGATCCACGGGGCCTGCGTAAAGCGTCCGAACCGTCGCCACCTGTTGGGCCGTCAGGCAATCGTCATTGTCGCCAGCCTTGCACTGGATGGTGGCGGGGTCGAACCGACAGCGCCGCGGATCATCCACGATGCCATCGCGAACACCATCAAGCGCATCGCAGGAGGCAAGCGATGCTTTCTGGATTGCCGCCAGCTTCGACACGGGCACCGGGGCGCCGTCGAGCAGCCTGGCGTTGGCCACGAAGGCCGTCATCAGGTGGCTCCAGCGCGCGGCCGGCGCACCGGCCACGATGCCGTTGAAGTCGTCGGGAAAGCGTTGCGCCTGAATCAGCGCCTCGCGCCCACCGTCGGAACATCCCACGAAATACGCATGGCGCAGCGCGCGCCGGTAATACGCGGCGATCAGGCGTCGTGACAGTACAGAGGTTTCATGGATGGCCCGGTAGCCGAAGTCGCGGACCTTCTGCGGGTGCCCCACGGTGAATCGGGCCGTGCCATCGGCCAGGTGCCCGTCGTCCGTGACTGCCGTGGCGTAGCCGCGGTTGAGCGGCGTTACCAGCGCATAGGTGTATACCTCGCCGCCCCAACCGCCGCTGCCCTTTTGCAGGTACTTGCCGTTCCACGCGTCCGCTGGCGGGAGCCAGAGCTCGAAGTGGATGTCCGAATCGGCCGTGGGGTGGCTCACCACCCGTACCGCGCAATGTGCGCCAGCATGTGCCGCCAGGCGATCTCCCTTGACCGGGAAACCCGCCCCCGGCTGCTCGGCTGCGGATTCAACCTTGGCATGGGCAAGGGCCACGCCTGCAAGTGCCTGGCAAGCGTCGTCCGCCATCGCGGGCACGGTGACGAGCATCAGGAGAGCCAGCAAGGCCCATCCAGTCGCGCTTCCAGGGCGTCGCCCGCCAACCCGACCACTCGCGCTCACCATGGCCGGTGACCCAGGCACGGTGCTATTTGGCGCCCAGGCCGACCGCCACCGGCCCGGTCGAACCCACACGCTCTGTCTCGCGCTTGAAGAAATGCAGTGCCACCAGGACCAGGCTCATCGGCACCAGCGAGAAATAGAAAGCGGTGATGCCACTGAAATGCGCGAACACCAGGGCCGTGACACGCGAACCCAGCGTGCCGCCCAGCGCCGAAAAAATAATGATGAGGCCCGTCATCGACGCATGGGCGTGCCTGGGAAGCGAGCTCAACGCCACCGAGTTGATCACCGGGTAGATCGGCGCCATCAACACGCCGATCATCGGGATCAGGTACGCCGCCATCGGCGCGCTCAGCCAGCCGACATTGGAATCGATCGCTACGCCGCGGGCCAGCGGCATCACCACCAGCACCAGCAGGCCCATCCCCACGACAGACAGGTTCAGCAGAAGGTGCCAGTGCACGCGGCGCAACACCTGGCCCGCCACCAGGCGACCGACGGCCGTGGCCCCGGCAAGGATGCTGGCCATCTGGATGCTCATCGCGTGCGGCAGTTTCAGTACTTCATTGTTGAAGGTGGGTAGCCACGTGCTGAAGCTCTGCTCGATCAGCACGTAGAAAAACGCCGAGATCAGGAACACATACACCAGCGGCTTGCCGGCCAGCCGGAACATTTCCATCGGTGAGCCACGCACCACCTTCGCAGGATCGACATGCGCCGCCGATTCGTCCAGGTGCGAAGTGGCGAGCAGGCCAACCACCAGCAGGCAGATCGCGGCTAGCACCCAATACACATTCAGCCACACCGGATTCGTTGGCGATGCATCGTCGATGAACGCGCTGAACAGCCACCCGCCCAGGAGCACGCCGGCCATGAAGAGGCCTTCGATGGTGTTGGTCAGGCGCGTATGTTCGGCGCGGTCTTTGGTCAACAGGCCGATTGAGGAGTACACCGCCACCTTGGCCAACGCGAAGGACACGCCCACGCAGCAGAACATCAGCTCGGTGGTATGAAAACCCGGGAACAACGGCATCAGCACGCAACCACAGGCTACGAGCGCAAGGGAAAGCATCATCGCCCGCCGGTATCCCAGTACCGGGAGCATCGAGGCCACCAGGAAGGACGTGACCGCGATCGGCAAGTCCTTGAAAAGTTCGAGCAGGCTCGCCGCGGGCTTGTCCACGCCGAAGCTCGAGATCGACTGCAGGATCACTACGCCGACACTGTTGAGCAGCACGGCAAAGACCATGTAGATGAGCGCCAGGGCAATGAACATGCGGATGCGACTCATGGCGCCTCGACTTGAAGTGGCGAAACGTGACTGACAAACATCATCCCGTAAAAAACCCGGGCCGTCTCCAACGACGGCCCGGGCGATGCACTTCACCACATGATCAGAACAGGTACTTCACCTGCGCGTTGACCTCGCGGCCTTCAAGCGGTCGGGCAAGGATCACACCGTTCGAACCTGCGGCCGTACCGAAGATGCGCGAGTTGCTTTCGGTCAGGCCCAGTTCGTTGGTGATGTTCGTGCCCTGCAGGCGCACCTGCCAGTGTTCCTGGATATTCGCCACGATGGCGAAATCCCAGGTCTTGTAGGTACCCAGCTGCTGCAGGCCGGAAAGATCCTGCGTGTGCGGACCGACGCGCGTGAACGCCACCTGCGCGGTGATGTCACCCCACGGCATCGGGAAGTGGTAGCTCGGCGTCACGATGTAGCGGAACGTCGGCTGGCGCTGCAGCTGCACGCCATTGATGAAGGTACAGGTGGTCTGTCCCGTGACCAGGTTGGTGTTCTGGATGCAGGCGTTGTAATGCGAATACTTGCCGTCGAGGTAAGCCGCTACCACCTGGACCTTGAAATCCTTGGTCGGGCTGACCGCCGCTGCGATGTTCACGCCCTTCGAATCCGAACCGTATACCGCTTGCTGGCCCACCAGCGGTGTGCCGTTGACGTCCGTCGGGGTGAACAGCAAGCCGCTGAACAACCTGCGGTAGACGCTCATGTCGACAAAGAACAGCTCCGACTGGTACTTGAAGCCGGCCTCGAAATTCTCCAGCTTCTGCAGCGGCGGGAAATTGTCGATAGGGCTCTGGCCGCGGATGCCGTTGTCGAAGTCCGAGAAGTGGAAGCCCTTGTTCGCGCGAACGTAGACGCTCATGTTTGGAGCGATCTCGTAGTTGGCGCCACCGGTATAGGCCGTGTGCGTCTTGTCGTAATGCGGCTTGGTGTAGGTGCCATTGCACACCGGTACGGCGTTGTCGTACAGCGTATTGGGGTTGCCGTCCAGGTTGACGTTGGTCAGGTTGCAGACCTTGTTCGTGGCGTCCTGGTTCTCCGTGCGGGCAGACAGATCGAACAGCCACGGCCCAATGCGCCACGAGTCAGACAGGTAAAACGCCTTGTTGGTCGATCGGCCCTGCTCGGTGATGTTGAAGTTGCCGTAGTCGGTGAAACCCTGGCTATCGGTCAGCTGCTTGACCACGCCGCCGTCCACGTAGCTCACCACGATCGGCTTGGCATTGGGCGTGTTGGTCATGAGCATGTTGTTGCCCAGGTTCCACTTGTCATCGTCCCACGACTTGGACACGTAGAGGCCTGCGGTCAGCGTGTTGCCTTCAAACAACTCCTTGCTGATGCGGAAGTCGTTGTTCATGTTGCGCAGGTGCTTGTGGATGTACCACCAGCCCTGGCTGATCACGCTCTGGTTCGGGTCGACAGCCGCGCCATTCTTGTAGGTTGCCGTGGCGGAACCAGCGGGGAGCCCGAAGCCACCGAAGTTACTTGTCAGGTTGTAAAGCTTGTCGTCCAGCGATGCCGGGTTGGTACCGGAGAACAAGGCGTTGGTGTCGACATCGCCTCCCATCACCAGGAACTTATCGGAGATGCTCCAGCCATCGCCCAGGTCATTGTCGAAGTTGAGTCCGGCGAAATTCACCTTTGCACCGCGGCCATCGGCAAGGTCGGCATTCGTGCCGCCACCTGGGTAACCGGGCAAGTTCACATGCTGGATGTCTTTGCTGTAATACGTATCGGTAAGCGGGTCGAAGCCCGGGAACGAACGGAAGTTATGGGTGCCGTCCTGGATCAGCGGAATCGGCGTGATGAACTGGTTCTTGTCGTTCAGCGCGCGCGCCCAGAACGTGAGCGTGCCGTTGTCCATGTCGTGCGACAAGGTGGCGGTCAACTGGCCGCCCTTGTCGGCGGCGAACTGCGGATCGCGCACGCCGTCGGACTTGCGGTAGAAGCCGCCGATGCTGCCGTACCAACGGTCGGCCACCTTGAAGCCATAGAAGCCGTCGGCGCGCCACAGTCCTTCATTGCCGTAGGTCACGCCGATGCTGCCCGAGGGCTTGTCGGTACCCGTCTTCAGGATGAAGTTCTCCGACGCGCCCATCTGGCCGTCGGCGAACACCACCGCCGGGCCGCCCTGGATGATCTCCACGCGCTGGACAGTGTCATCCAGGCGGAAAATCGACGTCTGCTCGAAGAAGCTCAAGGTGGGGAAGCCGTACAGCGGCGAGCCCATCATCTGCACCGTGTTGAACGGCGCATCGCCACCACCTGGGAAACCGGCGATCTCGATGTTGGCGCCGGTCTGGCCACCGGTGGATTCCGGCCACAAGCCCGGGGAGATCTTCAGCAGATCCGCCGTGCTCTTTGGATTGGCGAGCTTGATGGCCTCTTCGTTGGCCACGGTGATGTTGTAGCTGGTATCGATCTTCTTAAGGCCACCGTTGGCGGCGTTACCTGTCACGACCACCTGGTCGAGCTGCTTGGCCTGCGACGCATCCGCCTTCCCCTCGGGGGGCGGCGGCACGGGCTGGGAAGCGGCGGCTGGGACGGGCGGTTGGTTGGCTGCGTTGGTGTCTTGCGCCATGGCGGCGCCGGAGGCCAGGGTTGCGGCAATGGCTGCCGACAACACGAGGCGGGTCAGTTTGGTTTGCGATTTCAAGGTCTATCCTCCCCAGGGTTAACTACTAATGCGCTATATCGCCGGCGTTGCCGACATTGCGCTCTCTTCCCGCCTGATATGTTTGATGAAACTCAAGTCGAGTTCTGCGACGCTCGACAGCACCACGTGTGCGTCGGCCAGTACGTGGGGCTGGCCGATACCCACTGCCGCCATCCCTGCGGCGAGAATGCTGGCGATGCCAGCCGCGGCGTCCTCCACGCCGAGACACTCTTGCGGGTCCACGCCAAGGGCGTTTGCCGCGCTAAGGAATATTTCCGGATGGGGCTTTGAATGGCCGATCAGGCCGGCATCGACGACATGGTCGAACAGCTTGGCAATGCCCAGGCGGTCCAGCAACAACGGCGCATTGCGACTGGCGGACGCCAGGCCCACCTTCAGCCCCTGGCGCCGCGCCGCTTCGATCGCCTGCCGTGCACCGGGAAGCAGATCGTGCGGGCCCATCACCTGCACCTGGGCCTTGTAATAGTCGTTCTTGCGCTCGGCCAGCGCGAATTTTTCCTCCATGCTGAAGGCACGACCGGCGTTCTCCAGCAGGATGTCGAGCGATCCCATGCGGTCGACGCCCTTGAGCCTTTCGCCCATGCCTTCGCCGAACGACACGCCGATCTCGCCGGCCAACCGCTTCCACGCCGCATCGTGCACCACGGCGGTGTCGGCGATCACGCCGTCCAGGTCGAAGATCACCGCCTTCAGCGGCCGGGCCAATGCCGGCGCCGGCGCCGGCAACGCCGGCAGTGCCAGGCGCACGGATTGCCCGGCCTGGAGGGTCTGCGGTACACCGCCATGGGCGAAAGAAAGTTGCTCGCCGCGCGTGAGGGTGTACAGCACGCCATCGGGATCCACTTCCACGCGAAGATGGCAGCCCTGCCAATGCAGGCCGAAGCGGTAGTAATTCCATGCCTTGGGCAATTGCGGCGCTAGGGACGGCTTGCCATGGCGCACGCGCAACCCGCCGAAGCCCCAGGTCAGCGCCAGCTGGCTGCCGGCCATGGCAGCCATGTGCACACCGTGCGCTGCATTGCCATGCAGGTCGTCGAGGTCCACGCGCAGCGTGTCCAGGAAATAATCATAGGCTTTGTCGGCATAGCCCACTTCGGCCGCCATCACCGCGAATGTCGACGCCGAAAGCGTCGAGTCGTGCACGGTGACGCCTTCGTAATAGTCGAAGTTGCGCCGCTTGGCGGCCACGCCCACATGCTCGCCGGCAAGCATCAGCGCCAGCAGCGCATCGGCCTGCTTGCACACCTGGTAGCGGTAGATGGTCAACGGGTGCAGGCGCAACAGCAATGGCTGCTTGTTGGTGTGGTCCTGGAAGTGCGCTGGCAGGCGCGGCTTGTCGAGGAAACCATCGTCCTGCGGATAGATATCCAGCGCCGGGTCCGTGGGCAGGTACATCATGGCCGCCGCCTGCCGCCACTGGGCCACTTCGAAGTCGGTCAGGCCCAGGCGCGCGGCCAGCGCGTCGAACCGTTCCGGATGCGCCTGGGCCATCCAGCGCGCCGTGCCGGCAGCGTCCGCCAGGTGCCGCTGCGCCATGCGGTTGGTGTAGAAGTTGTTGTTCACCAGCGCCGAATATTCATCCGGGCCGGTTACTTCGTGGATGCAGAACGCGCCGTCGTGGCGGTCGCTGAAATGCCCTACATCGCGCCATACGCGCGCGGTCTCGAAAAGTATCTCGGCAC
>NZ_DATHFX010000008.1:0-9464 GCF_035317885.1 Pinirhizobacter sp. | reverse complement strand
GGTGCTGGGCGGTTCCTACCTGGAAGCCGGCGACGAGGGCCGGTATACCGTGCAGGCCGGCGATGCGCTGGTGCACCGCCCGTTCGAATCGCACCTGGATTGCTTTTCCGCGCGCGGCGCCGACGTCCTGATCATCCCCATGCCGATCACGGCCCGGCTACCCGTCCACGGCCGCGTGCGCGACGCCGACGCTCTGCTGCGCATTGCCGAACGTTCGCCCGCCGAGGCCTGGCCGGCATTCGCCGAGGCGTTCGAAGCCGATGCCTCAAGCCACCGCGACTGGCCGGATCTGCTGGCACGGACACTTCGCGAGCAACCGGACATCTGTTTGGCCCAATGGGCGGAAGAGACGGGCTTGCGCGTCGAATCGGTCAGCCGCGGCTTTCGCAAGGCTTACGGCAGCTCGCCGAAGGCCTATCGCGCCCAGGTACGGGCACGGGCGGCATGGGAAGCCATCCGCGGATCGTCGCTCGCGTTGGGCCGGCTGGCGACGGAACTTGGTTTTTCCGACCAGGCGCACATGAGCCGCGCGGTAAGGGGCCTCACCGGACACATGCCGCGCGCGTGGCGCATGGCTGCGGTGGCCTGAACGGCAAGCAGCCGAGGTCAACTGGATTCAAGACGACGCGCGCGATCGGCATCTACTGTCGCAACCAACCATTCCCACCCGGATCGATCATGCGCAAGACCTTCCTCGCCCTCGCCGTTGCCTTCTCCCTGTCCCCGTTCACTGTGCTGGCCGCCGACCACGTGGGGCAAGTGCTCGAAGCGAACCAGACGGCCACGGCCGGGAACCACTGGCAGGCAAAGGATGGCCTGGCGTTGCGCTACGCGTACTCGGGCCAGGGACTCACCGGACAAGTAACCTCGATGCAGGATGTCCAGCGCGGCCGTTTCGTCGATCGTTCGGATATTGGTCCAACCAATACCGCAAGTGGCTTCGACGGCAAGATGGCCTGGGAAGTGGAACCGTCGGGGACGGCGAAGCCACAGGAGGGTGGCGACGTTCGCCAGCTCGCCGTCAACGAGGCCTACCGCCTGCAGAACCTGTGGTGGCACAGCGACCGGGGCGGCGCCACGATCACCGATGCCGGGCGCAAGCGCGACGGCGGCAAGGATTACGACGTTCTCACCGTTGTCCCCAAGGAAGGCAAGCCGTTCGATGCCTGGTTCGATCCTGACACGCACCTGCTTGCGCGCACAGTGGAGTTAAATACTACCCTCACCATCACCACCTACTACGCGGACTACGCCGCCACCGATGGTGTGCAGCTGGCGCACTCGTTGACGATAGATGATGGCAGCGGTGAAGCCAACCGGCAGACGATGAAGCTGTCATCGGCTACTTTCTCCTCGGGTGGGGACGATGCACGCTTTGCGCTGCCCAAGACCGACCTGCACGATTTCGAGCTTTCCCACGGCGCCACGCAAACCACGGTACCGTTCCTGCTCGCCAACAACCACGTCTACGTCAAGGCATCGTTCAACGGCAGCAAGCCGCTGAATGTCATCGTGGACACCGGCGGCCACGACATCCTGGTGCCTGATTCAGCAACCGCGCTTGGCATCAAGGTGCAAGGTGCGCAACCGTCCACAGGCTCCGGCAGCGACGTGGCCCTGAGCGGACTGGCGCGTGTGCAGTCCATCCGCGTGGGCGATGCCACGCTGAAGGATCAGCCTATCAGCGTGCTCAAGTTTTCCAACGCCGCCGAAGGCCTCGACGAACAGGGCATGATCGGCTACGAGTTCATCGCCCGTTTCATCACGCGCTTTGACTACGCCCGTCACGAACTCACCTTTATCGACAAAAAGCACTTCGATCCCAGCGACGCAGGAACGCCGGTGCCGTTCCGCTTCTACCACCAGTTTCCCGAAGTGCTGGGTAGTTACGCTGGTATTCCTGGTCGATTCGGCATCGATACCGGCGCGCGCAACGTGCTGTCGCTTACCAGCCCCTTTGCCGAACGCAATCACATTCGCGATCTGGAGAAGAACGGCGCCGAGGCGATCACCGGCTGGGGCGTGGGCGGCGCGAGCCGGGGCTATGTGTTCCGCGGCAAGGACTTGAAGCTTGGCGATGTCACGGTGAAGTCGCCGCTGACCGAATTCAACCTGGACAAGGGCGGCGTCGGCAGCATCGAGGCTTTCCCGAACAATGTCGGCAGCGGCCTGCTCAAGCGCTTCGTAGTCACCTTCGATTACGACCACCAGGTGATGTACCTCAAGCCCATTCCGGGCAAGGTGGATGACCTGGATACGTTCGACCGTTCCGGCGTGTGGCTTAACGTGAGCGGCAAGGGATTTGGCATTGTCAGCGTGGGCAAGGACACACCGGCGGCGAAGGTTGGCCTGGCCGCGGGCGACACCATCGTGGCAGTCGATGGCAAGGCTGCGTCGTCCATCCACCTCTACGACCTGCGGCGGCGCCTGCGCAACGATGCGCCGGGGACCAGGGTGGCGCTGACGCTTGAGCACGAGGGCAAGCCGCGCAATGTCACCCTGGTGTTACGCGACCTGATCTAACATCCGCCAGCGTCCTTGGCCGGAAACAATGCGTTCGTGCCGGCGGTCTTCCCTGTGGCCGCCGGCGACGGCATCTTGGCTGGCATGGACATCAAGAGGGCCTTGACATGACAGACCGTGAAATCACCCGCCGCGTTCGCGGCATGGACACTTCCGACGGTGCCGGCGTGAAGTTGAAGCGCGTGATCGGCCAGCCCGCGCTGGACATGGTCGATCCCTTCCTGCTGCTCGACGAATTCCGTTCGGACCAGCCGGGCGACTACATTTCCGGCTTCCCCGAGCATCCGCACCGCGGCTTCGAAACCGTTACCTACATGCTCGCCGGCCGCATGCAGCACGGCGACAACCACGGCAACCGGGGCGACCTGGAGGCCGGCAGCGTGCAATGGATGACCGCCGGTCGCGGCATCCTGCATTCAGAAATGCCGCAGCAGGAAGACGGCCTGATGTGGGGCTTCCAGCTGTGGGTGAACCTGCCAGCCAGCGACAAGATGACCACCCCCCGCTACCAGGACATTCCGCCGGGCGATATTCCCACCGCCACGCCGGCGCCCGGTGTCACCGTCAAGGTGATTGCCGGCTCCATCGATGGCGTGACGGGACCGGTCTCGGGCGTTGCCACGGCACCGGTGTACCTGGACCTGGCGCTGGAGCCCGGCGCGCACGTGGCCGTGCCGCTGCCAACCGGTCACCACGCCTTCGCCTACGTCTTCGACGGCAAGGAGGCCAAGGTGGGCTCGCAGCTGCTGGCCCGCAGCGAGTTGGGCGTATTGACCGAAGGCGACAGTGTGCTGATCGGCGCCACCGACGCCGCCACCCGGGTCCTGCTGGTGGCCGGCAAGCCGCTGGCCGAGCCCGTGGCCCGCTACGGCCCGTTCGTCATGAACACGCAGCAGCAGATCCACGAAGCCATCGCCGACTTCCGCGCCGGCAAGTTCTAACCAAACCCTAAAGGGGTCAGAGTCATTTAACTCCCTTAAATGACTCTGACCCCATTGCTCGCCATTGCTCGTTGCTGACCGCTATTGTTCGTCGCGATAGGATGACTGTTCTCCTGCTTCGGACGTCCCCCATGCCACGCAGCAAGACCGCCTTTCTTTTCGATCTCGACGGCACGCTGGTCGATAGCGTCTACCAGCACGTGCTGGCCTGGAAGGAATCGCTCGATGCCGAGGGCATCGACCTGTCCGTCTGGCGCATCCATCGCAAGATCGGCATGAGCGGCGGACTGTTCACCCACATCCTGCTGCGCGAAACCGGCATGGAGATAACCCACGACCGCGTCGAGCGCCTGCGCATCGGCCACGCCGCGGCCTACGGGCGGCTGGCCGCCGCCGGCAGCGTCAAGCCGCTACCCGGTGCAATAGCCCTGCTGGCGTGGCTGACCGACGCCGGCATCCCTTGGGGCATCGCCACCAGTGGGCGCATGGAAACGGCGGCGCACAATCTGGAGGCACTGGGCGTGGATCCTTCAAAGGTGCCCGTGGTGACGCGCGACCAGGTGCGCCACGCCAAGCCGGATCCCGATCTCTTCGTCACCTGCGCCGAGCGCCTGGGCATGGACATCCGCGAAGCCGTGGTACTGGGCGACAGCATCTGGGACATGCTGGCCGCGCAACGCGCGCGAGCGCTGGGCATCGGCCTGTTGTCCGGCGGCTACGGCGAAAACGAACTCGAGCGCGCCGGCGCATACCGCGTCTTCGCCGATCCGGCCGACCTTCTCCTGCACATCGACGAAGTGGCCGCGCGCAGTTAACCCCAAAAGGGGTTTAGCGGCCGATGGTGACCTGGGCTGGCAGGGTGTGGAGGGTGAGCTCGCCGTTCTTCCAGGTGGCGGGCTTGCCGTCGACGGTGGTGGCGCCGGGGGTGTCCTTGCCGGGCCACGGGAACACCAGGCCGCCGGGGGGAAGGTCGATGCCTTCGTCCACTTGCAGGTGCACGCCGTCGCGGTCGCGGCGAAGTGTGTAGCTGAGCTGGCCGCGGGTCGTGCGCAGGCCCTGGAGGCCGATGCCTTCGCCGTCGAGCCAGCCCATGGGGATGCCGGCGGCGAGCACGATCGACTGGTCCGCGTCGCGCTCGTAGGCAAACATGTCCAGCACCGAGCGCACGTAGTCCGAGGCGATCCACGCGTGCGGCATGTCGCCGACGAAACGCGGCTTGCGCGGATCGCGGCCAACGACTTCCGCCCATTGGTTCCATGCCGGCGGGCGACGCGAGGCGAAGAAGAAATCAAGCAGGCCCTGCACGCGATCGCGCCAGCCAAGGCGCACGAAGGTGGCGACGGTCCGCAGTTCGTACGGCGTGTAGTCGTCCCACGCGGCCTTGCCATCGCGGCGCGCCACGAAGCCCTGCCAGTATTTCTCGAACGTGCCATCCACCAGCGCCCTGGGCAGCCGCGCCTGTTCCCCTCCCGGGGAAATGGCAATGGTGGTGGAGGTGGCATCGAAATCGCCCAGTTCCGCGGCGCCTGGGATGAAGCCGATGCCGCGCTGCTTCACGGCAAGATCGATCGAGGCGTGCAGATCGTGACGGAACGCGTCGCGTGACTGCGCAAAGCGCTGTTCGTCGTCGGTGTTGCCCAGCACGCGGGCCATGTCCACGGCGTCGTCGTAGCCCTTCATGGCCCAGAAATCGTCCCAGTACGAATGCATCGGCTTGGCCGAATAGCCTTCGTGGCTGATCGACGCCGGCATCAGTCCGTACAGTGCGCGCCGGTCGGGCGTGGTGTTGGTTGCCGTGCTTTCGCTGGCGCGCAGTTGATCCATGTAGAGCACGGCGCGCCGGATGTTCGGCCACAGCGCCGCCAGCATGGCGTTGTCGCGCGTATAGCGGTAGAGCTCGGCGATGCTGAAGATGAGTTCGCCGTGGCTGTCGTTTTCGGGCACCGGATCCGAACCGCGTGCGTCGACGCAGCAGGGCACCTTTCCGCTGGAAAACTGGTGCGGGGCATACCACTGCACGAAGTCGCGCGCGGTGTCCTCGTGGCCCATGCGCAGCAGGCCCTCGGTCATCATCGCGCCGTCGCGCACCCAGGTGCGCGCATACGAACGCGTGCCTGGTTGCAGGGCCGGGCCGTCACGCGACAGCAGGATGTGCGCCAGCGCGGTGCGGGCGGTATCCACCACCGTCTGCGCGTGCGCCGGCACCGTGATCGATACGCGATTGAGTTTTTCGCGCCAGTCGTCGGCCACGTTGCCCAGGGTGTCGTCCAGCCAGCCGTCGGCAGCGGGCGCAGGCGCGTGGGCGGGGTCGACGATCAGGCCGATGTCCCGGCTTGCCCCGGGCGCAAGCGTGAGCTTGTACAGCAAGGCGCCCTGGGCAAAACCGAAATCGTCGTGCAAGGTGTTGGCCTTCGGCTCCTCGCCGGCGGCCAGGCGCTCGGCCAGGTTACCGGCATCGAAGCTTCCCGCCACGAACGCATCGGTGGTTTGCAGGGATCGCAGGTAGCGGTTGCCGTTGACCGTGAGCGTGCGTCCATCCCAGGCGAAGTCGTGGATCGGGCTGGTGCCACCCGGGGAATTGAGGAACTGCGTGGGCGGGTTCACCTGGAAAGGCCGGGCGAGCAAGGCTAGCGTGACCTCACGCGCCTGCATCGAGTTGTTATGCAGGGTGTATTTGACGGCCGTGACCGAATCGCCGTCGTACCTGGTACCGAAGGCGGTGGTGTCGAGCGTAAGATCGCCGCTGTGCCAGCTTACCGAGGGAATGGGCAGGTAGCCGTCGGCCAGGCTTTGCCGGCTGCTGACATCGGCCCAGGTCACCGCGCCCTGCCCTGTCAGCAGCATCGGTTCGATCGAGAACCCGCCGCGCACCACTTCCAGCGCGCCATCCTCGGACAGCAGGGCGGAGCTGGTGCTGTCGCCGTCTACGCCGAGCAGGGTCCAGTACGACTGCTCGCCGGAGAAACCCCGCGGGTACAGGCCGCGACGCACGCCCTTCGCCTGCGCCTGGAAGAAGGCATTGGGCGTGGCGCCCCAGGCAAGATCCTTGAGCGTGAGGCGTGAGATTCCGTACTGCTTCGGTCCTTCGCCATGGATGGCCACGCGCAGGTAGCGGGCAGAAGTTTCCGGCAGGAAGATCGCGTCCTGCCCGCCGTTGCCATCGACCACCGTGCGCCCGGTTCGCCACGTGCGTCCGTCGTCGGACACGTCCACGCTATAGCGCGACGCGGCGTGGCCCGGCTCCCAATCCAGCACCACGCCGCCGAAGTCGCGCTGCACGTTCAGGTCGATGGTGTAGCTCGGATCGTTGCCGCGCGAGGGATCGTTCCGCCATGCCGTGCCAAGGGTGTTATCAAGCGGCGCACCGGCGGGAAATCCCGACAGCGAGGAACTGGCCGTAGCCACGGGCGTGGGGAAGGTGGTGGCCTCCGGAGGCAGCGGAGTAAGTGTGAGGTTGTCAAAGCACACGTTGCCGCGGCCGCCGTGCGCGTTGTACACCATCAGTTCCACCACGGCCGTATGGCGCAGGGTGCGGTCCTTGGCCGGACCCCAGGCGAACTCCACCTGTCGACGACGCGCCTGGATGTATTCCCAGGCATTGGCGGGAACGAAATCCTGCCGCTGGTACCACCACACGTTGTCGCCGCTCTCGTCGATCAGCTTCAGCTGCAGGGTGTTGGCGGGCATCTGCCCGTGTACCTGCAGGGACAGCGCGAAGTTGGGTGGGAAGTCGATCGGCAGCACGCGCTTGATCGAAGCGGACCCCGACACGCCATGGAAGTCGAAATCCAGGCACAGGCCCTTGCCGTCCACGCCCTGGTCTTCTCGCAGCGACGCTGCAACATCGTCGGTATGCAGGGCCTGCCAGCCGGCCTTGCTTTCGAAGCCGTCGAGCAGGCGCTGCGGCGCGGCTTGGGCGCTGCCGGCAACGATAAGCGCGAGCAGCACCGCTTGGCGAAACTTCATCCGTTATCCCTTGACGCTGCCCAGCAGGAGGCCTTCCAGGTAATAGCGCTGCAACGCCAGGAAGAGGGCGAGCACGGGTACTACGGTAACCACGGAGCCGGCCATCATCAACTCTGAATCCTGCACGTGTTCACGTGAAAGCGACGCCAGCGCGATGGGCAAGGTGTAGTGCTCCTGCCCCGTCAGCGCGATCAGCGGCCACATGAAGTCGTTCCAGGCGGCCAGGAAGGTGAAGATGGCCAACGTCACCATGATCGGCTTCAACAGGGGCATCACGATCTGCATGAAGATCCGCGCCTCGCCCGCGCCGTCGATGCGCGCGGCCTCGAGCAGGTCGTCCGGGATGCCGCTGGTGTACTGCCTCACGAGGAAAATGCCGAAGATGGTGGCCAATGCCGGCACGATCACCGCACCATAAGTGTTGATCAGCCCCATGTACTTCAGCAGCAGGAACAGCGGCAACATCGCCACCTGCGCGGGAATCACCAGGCCCCCCACCAATGCCTGGAACAGCCGCTGCCGGCCGGTGAACCGCAGCTTCGCGAAGGCATAGCCCGCCATCACGTTGATCAGCACCGAGAACACGGTGATCGCCGCCGATACCAGCAAGCTGTTGGCGAAGTACCGGCCCATGCCGGCGTGCACGAACAACTCCCGGTAGTTGTCGAAGGTGAAATGGCGCGGCAGCAGCGGCGGTGGCAGCGAACTTGCCTCGCCCGGCTGCATGAACGACACCGACAACATCCACACCAGTGGGAACAGCGCCACCACCGCGCCGCCCAGCAGCAGGCCGTTGACCAGCGCCTTGGCCATGCGCGGGCTCATACCACCACCTTGCGCCGGGACAGGCGCAGCATGCCGGCGGTAACCACGAACATGATCACGAACAGCAGGAAGGCCACGGCCGAGGCCGAACCCAGGTTCCACCACTTGAAGCCTTCCTCGTACATCAGGTACAGCACGCTGGTGGTGCTCTGCAGCGGCCCACCCTCGGTCATCACGTAGGGCTCGGCGAACAGCTGGAAGTAACCGGAAACGGTAAGGATGCTCACCATCAGCAGGGTCGGCGCCAGCATCGGCAGGGTGATGTGGCGGAACTGGCTGGGCACCGAGGCACCATCGATGCGGGCGGCCTCATAAAGATCAGCCGGGATCGCCTGCAATCCCGCCAGGAAGATGATCATGTTGTAGCCGAAATTCTTCCATACGGCGAAGAGGATGATGGTGGGCATGGCCCAGTGGGGGTCCCCCAGCCAGTCAATCGGATCGATCCCCAGCCCGCTAAGCCCGTAGTTGGCCCAGCCGTACTTGGTGTTGAACAGGTACCGCCAGATCACCGCTACCGCGACCACGGTGGTCACCACTGGTGCGAACAGCGCGGTGCGGAAGAACGGCTTGAACCTCGCCAGCGGCGAATTGAGCAGCAGCGCCGCGCCGAGCGAGGTGGCGATCGACAGCGGCACGCCCACAATGACGAAGTAGCACGTATGGCCCAGCGCCGACCAGAACAGCGGCAGGTGCAGCAAATCCCAATAATTGGCCAGCGCGACGAAACGCAGGTTGCGCACGTCCGCCAGGGCGTAGAGGTCGTAGTCGGTCAGGCTAAGCAATAGCGCCGCAATCACCGGCAGCAGGAAGAACAGGCCCAGGACGATCAGGGCGGGGGCCAGGAACCACCAGGCCGCGTTTTGGCGACTCACGGGGCATGCTCCTTGGCGTGGTCCAGCACCCAGCGGCGCTTCTCCAGGATGCGGTCGGTGCGGCGGTCGATCTCGGCGGCGGCATCATCGATGGAGATCTGCCCGGCCACGGCCTGCGCTGCCACCAGTTGCATCTCGGTGGCGATGCGCTCCCATTCGGGAACGGCGGGCGACGGCACCACGCGCTCGAGCTGGTCCCGGAAGGCGCGGGCCTTCGGGTCGTTGGCGAGCGTTCCGCCTTCCCACGACGAGCGCCGGGGCGGCATGTCGCCCAGCAGGTCGTAGAACTGCCGCTGGATATCCGGCCGTGAGAGAAATTCCACCAGCTGCCAGG
>NZ_DATHFX010000007.1:0-6365 GCF_035317885.1 Pinirhizobacter sp. | reverse complement strand
CTCGGCGCCGACCTTATAGACGTCGGCCTGCACGCTGTTCAGATGCTCGGACGCGCCATGGTGACGGTCGCGCACGCTTTCCAGCTGCGCCTCGACCTGGCGCTGGGTGGCCTGGTGCCGCTCGATCTCGAGTTCGGCATGGCGCAGGCCATCGCCCTCGCCTTCGTGCTGGCGATGCAGGGTCCGGTATTCCAGCGCGCGCAGCTCCGCCTCGCGGCGGGTCTGCTCTTCCTTCAGCGCCTTCCAGCGCTCGGCCGCGCGGGCCTGGCGGTTCAAGTGGTCGAGCTGTTTATCGACCTCGTCGCGCACGTCCTTCACGCGGTCGAGGTTCTCGCGGGTGGACTTGATCCGGCTTTCGGTTTCCTTGCGGCGTTCCTTGTACTTGGAGATGCCGGCGGCTTCCTCCAGGTGGGTGCGCAGTTCGTCAGGGTGGGCCTCGATGATCTGGCTGATCATGCCCTGCTCGATGATCGAGTAGCTGCGGGGGCCCAGGCCCGTACCCAGGAAGAGGTCGGTGATGTCGCGGCGGCGGCAGCGCCCGCCGTTGAGGAAATACGACGATTGCCCATCGCGGCTGACCAGGCGCTTGACGGAAATTTCCGCGTATTGCGCCAGCTCGCCCTGGATGGTGCCGTCGGCGTTGTCGAAAATCAGTTCCACCATGGCCTGGCCGACCGGCTTTCGCGACGTGGAGCCTGAGAAGATCACGTCGGTGAGCGAATCGCCGCGCAGTCGGCTGGCCGCGCTCTCACCCATCACCCAGCGGATGGCATCGATGATGTTGGACTTGCCGCAGCCATTGGGGCCAACGACGCCCGTCATATTGGTGGGCAGGTGCAGCGTGGTCGGGTCGACGAACGACTTGAAACCGGCCAGCTTGATGGTGGTCAGGCGCATTGATTCTTGTATCCAAGGAAAACGGCTAGGTCAGGCGACGCCCCCGCGCCGCCCGACGGACCACTGTGCCAAACGCCTCCCCGCGACGCAACGCGTCGCAACGAAAGATTCCAGGGGAGGAATGTCCGGCAAGTGCTTATTTCTTCAACTCTTCAGGTGCCCGGGCGTCGATCGCCAAGGCATGGATGCCGTCAGGCAGCATGCATTCCAGGGCAGCGTAGACCATGCGGTGGCGCTTGATGGGCGACTGGCCGGCGAAGGCTGCGGCAGTGATCGCCACATGGAAATGGCCCTTGCCCTCGCCCGCATGGCCGGCATGCTTGTGCCCTTCGTCGGTCACCACCAGCGCTTCAGGCGCCAGGGCAGCCGTCAGCAGCGCATGAATCTGGGCAACTTTCGCTTCCGTCACGGCCTTCTTGGTCCCAAGGGAAAGTCGACCATGTTAACCGACCTGCCCCTCTCCCGCCGCCTAGTCAACCTTATGGAAAAGGCCCGCCGGCGGATCGCTGGCATCGGTCTGCATGGCACCGGAGGCCTTCGCCACCTGGTAGGTGAACAACCGTGGTGAGGTGGTCAGGTCGCCGCCGCAGGCGCCGCCATGGCGTTCATGGACATCCACCACGAAGTTCTGTGCGTCCGCCTCGTACGGAATGAAGCTCAGGCAATCGTCGGGGATCGTGGTGAATTTGTTCTTGTGCAGCGAGGCGCTGACGCGCGCTACCGCTGCCGCCTCGTCTGGCACCACCAGGGGTGGCGGCAACTCGCTTTGCGGAGCGTTGGCGCCGGCCTTTTCGCTATCGTCCTGGCCCGAACAGGCGGACGCCGCTGCCACCAGCAGCATGGCCACAAGGGCCCGGCTCAAGGTTCGGCGGAGGCTCATGCTTCCGGCCTCATGTAAGGGAACAACAGCACATCGCGGATCGACGAGGCATTGGCCAGCAGCATCACCAGGCGGTCGATGCCCACGCCCAGGCCGCCGGTAGGCGGCAGGCCGACCTCCAGCGCGCGGATGTAGTCGGCATCGAAATGCATCGCCTCGTCGTCGCCGGCGTCCTTGGCATCCACCTGAGCCTGGAATCGCGCCGCCTGGTCTTCCGGATCATTCAGCTCCGAGAATCCATTGGCCAGTTCCTTGCCGTTGACGAACAGTTCGAAGCGGTCGGTGATGCCGGGATCGGTGTCGCTCTCGCGGGCCAGGGGGGACACTTCCACCGGATGGTCGGTGATGAAGGTCGGCTGCACCAGGGTGTGTTCGACCGTCTTTTCGAAGATCTCAAGCAACAGCTTGCCCCAGCCGTAGCCGGGCTTGACGTTCACGCCCAGCCGCCTGGCGTGTACGGCCATCGCCTCGCGGTCGCGCAGTTCCGAGGGCTTGATCTCGGGGTTGAGCTCGAGCACGGCGTCTTCCATGCGCCAGCGGCGGAAGGCCGGGCCGACATCGATGGCGACGCCATCCCATTCCAGTTCGGTCGTACCCAGCACGTTGCGCGCCGCCTCGCGAATCATGCCTTCGGTGATGTCCATGATGTCGTGGTACGTGGCGTAGGCCTGGTACAGCTCGAGCATAGTGAACTCGGGGTTGTGCCGGGTGGACACGCCCTCGTTGCGGAAATTGCGGTTGATCTCGTACACGCGATCGAAGCCGCCCACCACCAGGCGCTTCAGGTAAAGCTCCGGCGCCACGCGCAGGTAGAGGTCGATGTCCAGCGCGTTGTGATGGGTGATGAAGGGACGCGCCGTGGCGCCGCCGGGGATGATGTGCATCATCGGCGTCTCCACTTCCATGAAGCGGCGGGGCGACGCCTCCAGCCATGTGCGGATGAAGCCGATGGTCTTCGAGCGCAGCGCGAAGGCACGGCGCGACTCCTCGGTCACGATCAAATCGACGTAGCGCTGGCGGTAGCGCTGTTCAACGTCGGCCAGGCCGTGGAATTTGTCTGGCAGTGGGCGCAGTGACTTGGTAAGCAGGCGCAGGACGTCCACCTTCACCGACAGCTCGCCGGTCTTGGTGCGCATCAGCACACCTTCGGCGCCGACAATGTCACCCACGTCCCAGCCCTTGAAGGCTTCGTACGGCTCGCCCAACGTACCCTGGTGGATGAACAGCTGGATGCGCCCGGTGCCATCCTGCAACTGGACGAAACTCACCTTGCCCTGGATGCGGCGCAACACGATGCGGCCGGCCACGGCGACGCGGCGCGGCGCGGCCTCGATGGCCTCGGCTGTCCATTTCTCGACATCTGCATAGTCGGCCTGGAGGTCGCCGGCGAAGCTGTCGACGCGAAAGTCGTTGGGGAACGCCACGCCGGCCTTGCGCAGGCCGCCCAGTTTCTCGCGCCGCTCGGCGATCAGGCGATTTTCGTCAACGGGCGGGGCGGCAGGCGTGATCTCGGTCATCGGAAGGCTACTGTGTGCTCGGGGATTCCCCAGGCCGCACGCCCAGGGACAACCCGGCACTCTAGCTGCTGCGCTGCGGCATGGGCAAGCCGCGGTTACGTTCGCCTCGCCAGCTACGCATCCACTCGCTTGGAGCCCGCTTCCAGCCCCGACTTAAGGCTCGCCTCGATGAACTCGTCCAGATCGCCGTCGAGCACCTTCTGCGTGTCGGTGCGTTCGATACCGGTGCGCAGGTCCTTGATGCGGGACTGGTCCAGCACGTAGTTGCGGATCTGGCTGCCCCAGCCGATGTCCGACTTGGTGGCCTCGAGGGCGTCTTTCTCGGCGTTGCGCTTCATGACCTCAAGCTCGTACAGCTTGGCCTTGAGCATCTTCATCGCGCGGTCGCGGTTGGCATGCTGGCTTCGTTCGGTCTGGCACGCCACCACCGTATTGGTTGGCACATGGGTGATGCGCACGGCCGATTCGGTCTTGTTGACGTGCTGTCCGCCGGCGCCCGACGAGCGGTAGACGTCGGTTTTGAGGTCGGCCGGATTGATGTCGATCTCGATTTCGTCGTCCACTTCCGGCGACACGAACACCGAAGTGAAGCTGGTATGGCGGCGGTTGTCCGAATCGAAGGGACTCTTGCGCACCAGGCGGTGCACGCCGATCTCGGTCTTCAGCCAGCCGTAGGCGTATTCGCCCTCCACGCGGAAGGTAGCTGACTTGATGCCCGCCACTTCACCGGCGCTGGCTTCCATCAACTCGGTTCTCCAGCCGCGCGCCTCGCACCAGCGCAGGTACATGCGCAGCAGCATCTCGGCCCAGTCCTGGGCCTCGGTACCGCCGGCACCAGCCTGGATGTCAACGAAGGCGTAGCTGGCGTCCATCTCGCCGGAAAACATGCGCTGGAATTCCAGCTTGTTGACACGGGCGTCGAGTTTGGCGAGATCGGCTTCGATGGAAGCCACGGTGGCTTCATCACCGTCGGCGGCGGCCATCTCCAGCAATTCACCGGCGTCGGCAAGGCCCGTGGAGAGCTCGTCGATACCAGTGACGATGGTGTCCAGGCTGGCGCGTTCGCGGCCGAGTTCCTGGGCGCGCTTGGGGTCGTCCCACACGGTGGGACTTTCCAGTTCGCGGCCGACTTCTTCCAGGCGTTCCTTCTTTACAGCGTAGTCAAAGATACCCCCTGAGCGATTCCACCCGGCCGGCGAGGTCGGTGATACGCGCAAGGATGGGATTGGTCTCGATCATGTCGGGCCCGGGAAAGTATTGGGGAATAGCTGGCCATCATACCATCGTGGCCGCCGGACCCGCCTCAAGGGCCTGCCGGTGCACCCCCGCCACGGCGCGGCCGGAGGGGTCAGCCGCGGCAGCGAAGGCCGGGTCCCAGGCCAGCGCCGCAGGGGAGGAGCAGGCGATGGATTTACCGCCGGGGACGGTGATGGCACAGGCTTCGCCCGGGAAATGCTGCTCGAAGATGCGGCGGTAGAAGTAGGCTTCCTTGGTGGCCGGCGTGTTGTAGGGAAAGCGCGATGCGGCCGCGGCAAATTCACGATCGCTGACAGCACGTTCGGCATGCGCCTTGAGGCCATCGATCCAGCCATAACCCACGCCGTCGCTGAATTGCTCTTTCTGCCGCCACAGGATCGAATGGGGCAGCGCACCTTCGAAGGCCTGGCGCAGGATGGCTTTTTCCATGCCGCCGTCAGGCACCATCTTCTCCTTCGCATCGATGCCCATGGCCGTGTCGATGAACTGAAGGTCAAGGAACGGCACGCGGGCCTCCACGCCCCAGGCGGCCATCGACTTGTTCGCCCGGAGGCAATCGTAACTGTGCAGCGCATCGAGCTTGCGCACGGTTTCCTCGTGGAAATCCCGCGCCGAGGGCGCCTTGTGGAAGTAAAGATAGCCGCCGAATATCTCGTCCGACCCCTCGCCGGACAGCACCATCTTCACGCCCATGGCCTTGATCCGCCGCGCCAGCAAGTACATCGGCGTGGAGGCACGGATCGTGGTCACGTCGTAGGTCTCGATGTGGCGGATCACTTCAGGCAGCGCATCCAGACCCTCGTCGAAGGTGTAGGTAAAGCCGTGGTGCACGGTGTCCAGTGCCTTGGCGGCTACCTCCGCGGCAGCCAGATCCGGCGAGCCTGCCAGGCCGATGGCAAAGGAATGCAGGCGCGGCCACCAGGCTTCGCCACGGTCGTCGTCCTCGACGCGGCGGCGGGCGAACTGCGCAGCCACGGCCGCCACCAGCGAAGAATCCAGGCCTCCCGATAGCAGCACACCATAGGGGACGTCCGTCATCATCTGCCGGTGCACGGCGGCTTCGAAGGCGGCGCGCAGCGCCTGCGGCGCAATGGACTTGCCCTGCGTAGCTTCGTACTGGCGCCAAGGTGTTTGCCAGAACTTTACCGTGGCACCCGATGAACTGTCGTGGAAGTGACCCGGCGGGAACTCGGCGATGTCCGAGCACAGCCCCACCAGGGACTTCATTTCCGATGCCACGCACAACCGGCCGTCACCGTCGTGGCCCCAGTACAACGGACACACGCCAAGCGGGTCGCGGGCAACCAGGTAACGATGGTTGGCCGCATCCCAAAGTGCAAAAGCGAAAATGCCGTTGAGTTTCGACAGGAAGTCGGCGCCATGGTCGCGGTACAGGGCGTTGATCACCTCGCAGTCCGAACCCGTGGTGAAGTCGTAAGTGCTGTCCGCGCGTAATTCCCGGTGGTTGTAGATCTCCCCGTTCACCGCCAGCGCCAGCTCACCGTCGCGCGAGCGCAGCGGCTGCGCGCCACTGGCCGGGTCCACGATAGCCAGCCGCTCGTGCACCAGGATCGCCCCGTCGTCGACGAATACGCCGCTCCAATCGGGTCCGCGGTGGCGCTGCCGCTGGGACATCTGCAAGGCAAGGCTGCGCAGTGCGGGCAAGTCGTCACCGGCAGCAAGGTCGAACATGGCGAAGATGGAACACATGGCTGGTGGACTCCTAAGGTTTTCAAGGATCGAAAACGACGAAGGCCCGCTTTGGGCGGGCCTTCGTCGTTGCATGGGGTGATGGATCTACCGCCTACACGAGG
>NZ_DATHFX010000006.1:0-6289 GCF_035317885.1 Pinirhizobacter sp. | reverse complement strand
GGGCAATGAGCTGCGGCTTCACATCTTCGGCCAGCGGCACCCGGCGCATGTGCACCCGCAGGATCTGCTCGCGTCCACGTACATCCGGCAACGGCACCACGACCTGGCGGTCGAAGCGGCCGGGCCGCAGCAGCGCCGCATCCAGAATGTCGGGCCGGTTGGTGGCGGCCACCACGATGACACCGACATTGGTCTCGAAGCCATCCATCTCGACCAGCAGCTGGTTGAGGGTCTGCTCGCGCTCGTCGTGACCGCCGCCCATGCCGGCGCCACGATGGCGGCCGACGGCGTCGATCTCGTCGATGAAGATGATGCACGGCGCGTGCTTCTTGGCCTGCTCGAACATGTCGCGCACGCGGCTGGCGCCCACACCCACGAACATCTCGACGAAGTCGGAACCGGAGATGGAGAAGAACGGCACCTTGGCCTCGCCGGCGATCGCCTTGGCAAGGAGGGTTTTACCGGTACCGGGTGGGCCCACCATCAGCACGCCGCGGGGAATCTTGCCGCCGAGCTTCTGGAACTTGCCCGGGTCGCGCAGGAACTCGACCAGCTCGCCTACTTCTTCCTTGGCCTCGTCGCAACCGGCGACATCGGAGAAGTTGACCTTGACCTGGTCTTCGCCCTGCAGCTTGGCGCGCGAGCGGCCGAAGCTCATGGCGCCGCGTCCACCGCCACCCTGCTGCATCTGGCGCATGAACCAGATCAGGACGGCGACGAAGATGATGATCGGTAGCCAGTTGATCAGCAGACCCAGCAGGCTGAAGCCGCTATCAGCCGGTTCCTGGCGGACATCGGCGCCCTTGGCGTTCAACTGCTTGACGATGTCGTTGGTGCTGGTTCCCACGGCCGGGATCACCGTGCGGTATGAGGCGCCGTCCTTCAGCTTGCCGGTGATGGTGGCAGGCACCGTGGCGGTGATCGTGCCATTGGCCACGTTGCCGTTGTCCACCGCCTGGGCGAAGGTGGAATAGGACATGTCCTGCGACGAGCCGCTATGCGGGCTGAAGCTCTGGAACACGGTGAGCAACACCACCGCGATGATCAGCCAGAGCAACAGGTTTTTTGCCATTTCATTCATGCGTGGTTCTCGCTCGGTTGCCGGCCGGGGGATTTCAAACCCACGGCAAGCGCATAGACCTCACGAGAACGGGCTCGGGAGGCCTTCGGTTTACGCATCGTCACGCGACCGAAGTCGGCGCGCAAGCTGCGCAGGTACTCATCGAACCCTGCCCCTTGGAACAACTTGACCAGGAAGGCTCCCCCGGGCTTGAGCCAGTCGAGGGCGAAATCCCGGGCCAAGTCGGCCAGGTCCATGGCGCGGATCTGATCGGCCAAGGCTACACCTGACATATTGGGGGCCATGTCCGACAGCACAAGATCGACCTTCTGCCCTTCCAGCATGGTTTCAAGCGTACGCACCACGTTTTCTTCCCGGAAGTCGCCCTGGAGGAAATCCACCCCGCCCAGGCCCTGCATCGGCAGGATGTCCATGGCCACCACGGTTCCCGTCTCACCCATGCGGCGACGCACCAGCTGCGACCAGCCCCCGGGGGCGGCGCCAAGGTCGACCACGCGCATATTGGGCTTGAGGAGCTTGTCCTTGTCGATCAATTCCTCGAGCTTGTACACGGCGCGCGAACGCACCCCCTCGGCCTGGGCGCGTTTGACGTAGGGGTCGTCGAAGTGTTCCTTCAGCCACGAGGAACTGCTTTTACTGCGGGCCATGGGGCGGCACTTGAGGGAGCGGCGTGGAGGCCATGATACCCTTAGCGGTCACGCCCCCGCACTTCGAACCTGAACACATGCCCCTTTCGCCAAGCCAGCGCCGTTACCTGAAGTCCCTTGCACACGACCTGCCGGCGGTGATCCTGCTCGGCAACAAGGGTGCCACCGAGGCGGTGTCCAAGGAATTGGGCGTGGCCCTGGGCCATCACGAACTGGTGAAGATCAAGCTTTCCGGGGGCGACAAGGATGAACGCCAGGGGCAGCTCGATGCCCTGCTTGCAGCCACCGGCGCCGAAGCCGTACAGCAGATCGGTTCGGTCGCGGTGGTATTCCTGCGTAATAACGACGATCCGAAGATCGCCCTGCCCCGATAAGGTGCCCAGCCGCGATGGAACTGTCGTTCGAGCATCCCGGTAGCTATCTGTTTGCCCGCCGCGTGGGTCCGGGCCTGGTCACCATCGTCGACCGCGACTTCCACCGCAGCCTGCTGCTGGCTCCGGACCAGGTGGTCGAAGACTGGCCGGTGACCGACGTGAAGACGGCCACCGTGGCCGACATGCAGGCGGTGCTGGCGCTGAAGCCGGAAATCTTCCTGTTGGGCACCGGCGAAACCCAGGTATTTCCCTCGGCGCAAATCATGGCCACCTTCCTGAAGCTCGGGATCGGCATCGAAGCCATGACCAATGCCGCCGCGGCACGGACATACAGCCTGCTCGCCGGCGAAGGCCGTAGAGTGGTCGCTGGGTTCGTCCTTCCTGCCTGAGCCGCCCGCCCGCGGATAAGGGGTCAGAGTTATAACTCTGACCCCCAAAAACCTGACGCCCTACTTCGACGGCGGCAGGTAACTGAGCGGATCCACCGGATTACCATCCTTGCGGATCTGGAACTGAAGCTCGTCGCGCGAAGCGCCGCTGCTGCCCATCTCGGCCACTTGCTGGCCCGACTTCACGTGCTCGCCTTCCTTCACCAGGCGCTTGCGGTTGTGACCGTACGCGGACAGGAAGGAATCGCTGTGCTTGATGATCACCAGCTCGCCATAGCCGACCAGGCCATTGCCGCTGTACACCACCACGCCATCGGCCGCGGCGCGGACCGAATCGCCGCCCTTGCCGGCGATCTCGACACCGGGAATGGCATCGCCCGCACTGAATTTCTTGATAAGCGAACCATCGGCTGGCCAGCGCCAGGTGATGCCGCTGGCTGAGCGCGTGGCGCCGGAGGCGATGGTGGGTGTTGAGGCGTCCACGCTAGGCGCCGGGGCGGCCACGTTCGGCGGAGCACCCTTGGCTGCCTGGGTTGGCGTGGCCGGCAGCGTACCGACACCCGCCACCACCACGGTGCTGGCCGCCGACACGGGCGCATCGGGCGGCAACGGCGGCGGCGGGGCGGGTTCGTCAGTGGCAGGCTCGAACATCGGCGCGGTTGCCTTGCCGGCAGATGAGGCGGGTGGCGGCACCGCAGCAACCACCGGCGCCGCGCCCTGCGGCGGTGGATTTCCATGGACGGGAGGCGGCGGCGGTGCTGCCGCCGGCGCGGATGGGGCATGCGCGGTCGTGGGTGCCGCGGCGGCGACCGCAGCGCGATGGTCGGCGGGCGCCAGACGCAAATCCTGGCCGGGCCAGATGGTGTACGGCACCGCGATGTTGTTCCACCGGGCCAGTTCGCGGAAATCGACCTTGTTGCGGAAGGCGATGCTGTAGAGCGTATCGCCCTTGGTTACGCGGTAGCTGCCGCCCGGCGGCGGCGGGCGCGAAGCCGGCGTGATGACCTGGGAGCCCGTCTGGCCGGAAGGCTCGAAGACCACGGAGCTACGCTGCATGTCACAGCCGGCGAGGACGACAAGGGCGGCACAGGGCACGAGGCGAATGGGGTGCATGCGGGCAAGCATACCCATGCAAGGTGTCAATGCGCCATGTACCACCACACACCAAGGCCGATGAGCACCACGATGGCAAGCCAGCCGATCCATTCGATATGCTTGTGCAACATGCGCTCGGCGCGCTCGCCGAACAGGCGGATCAGGATTGCCAGCAACCACACGCGCTTGCCACGGCCCACCAGCATGCACACCAGGAACGGGATCACCGGCACGCCGACGATACCCGAGGCCCAGGTGACGAATTTCATCGGCACCACCGGCTGCAGCGCGGCCAGGGCCAGCACCAGCAGCAGCGCCAGCCAGTGCGCGCTCATCTTTTCGCGAAGGTTTTCCACCCCGGTATTGATGGGCGCAAGAAGGTGCAGTGAATCGAGCACCGGCCGCAACGCCTCGAAGGCGTAGTGGCCCAATGCATAACCCACCAGTGACCCCAGGAGCGAAAACAACAGGCTGATATTGGCATAGCGGAAGGCGCGTTCGCGACGCGCCAGCATCATCGGCGCCAGCATCACTTCGGGCATCACCGGGAAGATGAATGCTTCCACGAAGCTCAGCAATGCCAGGTAGCGCTCCGCATGGCGATGCCTCGCCCAGCCCAGGGCGCGTTCGTAGAGCTTGCCGAAAAGACGCATGCGATTCCCTAAGCTTTGGAAAGAAGGATCAGCCGATGCCGCCAAGGAGCGGTACGAAGCTTACGGAACCGAGTTCTTCCTGGGTGAAGTCGCCGTCCTCACCCATGCGCAGGCGCAGCAGCATCTGCTGGCTGGGCGAGCCCACCGGCGCCACCAGCACGCCACCGGGGCGCAACTGGTTCAGTAGCTGCAGCGGGATGGAATCGCCGGCGGCGGTAAGGATGATGGCGTCGAAAGGGGCTTCCTCGGGCCAGCCAAGCTTGCCGTCGTCATGCTTGGAACGAAGGTTGGTGATACCCAGCTGGCGGAACCGGCGGCGTGCCTGGCGCAGGAGTTCCTCGATGCGCTCGACGGTGTACACCTGCGGTACCAGTGCCGCCAGCACGGCGGCCTGGTAGCCGGAGCCCGTGCCCACTTCAAGCACCCGGTCGGGTATGCCATGTTCGATCAGCGCTTGCGACATCCGCGCCACGATATATGGCTGCGAGATCGTCTGGCCGTGACCGATCGGCAGCGCGGTGTTTTCGTACGCGCGCGAATGCAGGGCCTGGTCGATGAAATGGTGCCGGGCAAGGTTGCGGATCACATCGATCACGCGCTTGTCGGTAATGCCTTCTTCCACGAGCTTGGCGGCGAGGCGGTCGCGGGCGCGCTGGGAGGTCATGCCTTCGCCACGCAAGGCCGAGGGCGGCAGCGAATGCATGTTCATGCCGCTTCGTCCTGGTCTTTCTGGGTGGAAAGTGCCTGCATCCAGCTGGCGACTTTCTCCAGCGCCTGGAAACGGGTGAGATCGACGTGGATCGGCGTGACGGAAACGAAACCGCGTGCCACGGCGTCGAAATCCGTGCCGGGGCCGGCATCGGCCGCGTCGCCCGCCGGGCCGATCCACCAGATCGGGCGGCCGCGCGGATCGGTCTGTTCGATGCAGGGCGCCGAGCGATGGCGCTTGCCCAACCGCGTGACCTCGAAGCCCTGGATGTCTTCCCAGGGAAGGTCGGGCACGTTCACATTGAGGATGGTGTCTGCGGGAAGCGGATCCACCAGCAGCCGGCGGGTGAGCATCAGCACGGCCTGGGCGGCCGACTCGAAATGCTCGCCGCGATGGTCGCGGCTGGCCAGCGACACGGCGATGGCCGGAAGCCCCAGGAAACGGCCCTCCATGGCGGCGGACACGGTGCCTGAATAGATGACGTCGTCGCCGAGGTTGGCGGAGTTGTTGATGCCCGAAACCACGATGTCGGGTTCCACTTCAAGCATTCCCGCCAGCGCCAGGTGGACGCAATCGGTAGGCGTTCCAGCAACGCGGAAGTAACCGTTGTCCATGCGCGTGACGCGGACCGGCTGATCCAGCGTCAGGGAGTTGCTGGCACCGGAACGGTCCCGGTCGGGCGCCACTACCGTGACCTCGCCCAGCGCCTGGAGCCGTTCGGCGAGGATGCGGATGCCCGGGGCATCCACGCCATCATCGTTGCTTACGAGTACGCGCATCGTATTCCGTGGGGTAAACCTGCCGGCCCGCAACGGGCCGGTTTGATCCTGTCGAGTCTACCCGAGCGCGCCGATCGATTCACGGCCATCGACGTGGCGTGAACGATGCGTTGGGCTAGCATGCGGCCATGGACCGCAGGCCGCACAAGAGCGTGACCGACGATGACGCCCTGCTCTTCCGCGAGGCCATCGGCGAGGTCCGCCGACTTGACGACACACCGCTGCCGCCGGCCGCGCGCCGTCCGGAACCGCGGGCCCGCCAGTTCGAGGCCGATGAGGCCGCCGTGCCGAAGGAACTGCTGGACCTGGCCTTCGACCCGGCCCTGATGGAAATCGGCGAGGAACTGTCGTATTTGCGCGATGGATATCCCCCCAAGCTCCTGAAGCAACTCAAACGCGGCCAGTTCAGCGTGCAGGACGACATCGATCTGCATCAGATGAACCTGGCCGCGGCCCAGGTGACCATCATCGACTTCCTGGCCCATGCGCGCCGCGAAGGCATTCGCTGCGTGCGCATCGTGCACGGGAAAGGCCTGCGCTCGAAGGCGCAGGGACCGGTGCT
>NZ_DATHFX010000005.1:0-11556 GCF_035317885.1 Pinirhizobacter sp. | reverse complement strand
GAAGGCCGCTACGACGAAGGCCGCGCCCAGTGGCGACGCACCGGCGAAGAAAGCGGCGGTGAAGAAAGCGGCCAGCAAGACGGCGAAGAAAGCCACCAAGAAGGCCACCAAAAAGGCCGTGAAGACAACCACGGGTACCGCCACCAGGAAGGCGGCAACCAAGAAGGCCGCGGTGAAGAAGGCCGCCCCCGCCGAGGCTTGAGAAGTGCGGCGCTTCGACCTCGCCGCCGTCGACCGGGCCGGTCAGCAGCTCCGCGAGGGCGGGGTGCTGGCCTATCCCACCGAGGCTGTGTTCGGCCTTGGCTGCGATCCGCGCAACGAGGCCGCCCTCGCCCGCATTTTTGAACTCAAGCACCGGCCTGCGGGCATGGGCGTGTTGTTGATTGCTTCGGATTTTGCCCAGGTCGAACCCTACATCGATCTTGAAGCCGTACCACTGCCCGTGCTCGATGAGGCCTGGGCCACGTGGCCGGGGCCTTGCACCTGGGTTTTCCCCCGGGCGGCAGCGGCGCCCACCTGGATCGCGGGCGCCCATGCCGGCATCGCCTTGCGCGTCACCGCGCACGAACCGGCGGCGGCACTGTGCCGCGCCTTCGGCGGCGCGCTGGTGTCCACCAGCGCCAATGTCCATGGCCAGCCGCCGGCACGGAGCGTCAGCGAACTGGAGCAAGCCTTCGGTACCGGCCTCGACGGCATCCTGGACGCCCCCCTGGGCGGCCTTGACCGTCCCACGCCAATCCGCGACGCACTAACGGGCGCTATCATCCGTCCATGATCGACACCGCCGCGGTGGCGGCTGCGCACTGGAGATAATCGCTTGTCGAGCGTGATTGACCTTGCCAGCGGCGCCGCGCCGCGCCGCCTGCCCCTCGTTGTCGCCGACGATCCGAACCGCGTGCTCGCCTGGCTGGGCGGCAAGGCGATTTCGGCGGCAACCTTCGTTGCGCACGTGGCAATGGTCGCCACGCTGCTGCCGGAGGCCGACAGCGCGGTGAACCTCTGCGAGGACCGCTACGCCTTCCTGGTGGCCTTCTGCGCGTTGGCTGCGCGCGGCCAGGTCAATCTGCTGCCCCCCTCGCGCGCACCGCGCGCCATCGATGAAGTGATGGCCACGCACGCAGGCTGTTACGCGATCGGTGACACTTCGCTCGATCCGTCGCCGCGCGGCTACGTGCAGATGCCTGTTTTCGATCCGGACATCCCGCTGGTCGAGGCGTGGCCTGCGATTCCCGCCGACCAACTGGTGGCCATCGGTTACACGTCCGGATCCACCGGCACGCCCAAGGCCAATCCCAAGACCTGGGGCTCCTTTGCATGCAGCAATGCGGGCAACCATGCGCTGCTCGAGGCTGGCGTAGGCACGCCCTTCACCATTGTTGCTACCGTGCCGCCGCAGCACATGTACGGCATGGAGATGTCGGTGGTGATGCCGCTCCTGGGTAACGTTGCCGTGCATGCCGGTCGTCCGTTCTTCGCAGGTGACGTGGCTGCCGCGCTTGAAAGCGTGCCCGGCCCACGCGTACTGGTGACCACGCCCGTGCATCTTCGCGCACTGGTTGAGGCCGACGTCGGTCTGCCCGATATATCGGCAATGGTTTCCGCCACGGCGCCGATGTCGCTGGATCTCGCCCGCGCCGCCGAGGCACGCTTCGGTGCGCCGCTCCACGAGGTCTTCGGGTCTACCGAAACGTGCGTGTTCGCCAGCCGGCGCACGTCGCAGGATGAAGACTGGAAACTCTATGCCGATGTGGTCCTGCACCCGCAGCCTGATGGCACGCTGGTGGATGCGCCGCAGCTGGACGCGCCGATCGCACTGGCCGATCTTGTCACGCTCCACGACGGCGGGCGCCGCTTCCGCCTGTGCGGCCGAAACGCCGACATGCTGGAAATCGCCGGCAAGCGCGCCTCGCTGGCCGACCTCACCCGGCGCCTGCTGGCCGTCGACGGCGTGAGCGACGGCGTGGTGTTCCAGCTTGACGATGCCGACCACATGGGCGTTCGGCGCATCGCCGCCCTGGCCGTGGCGCCGGGCATGGACGAACACGCCATCCTTGATGAACTGCGCAAGTCCATGGACCCGGTCTTCCTGCCTCGGCCGTTGCGGCTGGTTGATGCGTTGCCGCGCAACGAGACCGGAAAGCTGCCTCGTGCGGTGTTGCTGGACATGGTTCACCGGCACGGGTAGTTGCCTGGGATCGGCGGCCTTGACGCGCCTGTCGGCTACAATGCTTCCCTTTGCGTTGGTACGTCCTCAGGAGCAGTGCATGAAAGTCCTCGTCATCGGTAGCGGCGGTCGGGAGCATGCGCTGGCCTGGAAGCTTGCCCAGTCGCCACGGGTCGAGGAAGTGATTGTCGCGCCGGGCAATGCCGGCACGGCGCGGGAAAAACACCTGCGCAATGCGGCCGTCGCGGTGAACGACATCGAGGGTCTGTTGGCCCTGGCCCGCGCCGAGCATGTGGGGCTTACCATCGTCGGCCCCGAAGTGCCGCTGGTGGCCGGCCTGGTCGATGCGTTTGGCGCAGCCGGGCTCCGCTGCTTTGGCCCCTCGGCGAAGGCGGCGCAGCTTGAAGGTTCCAAGGCCTTTGCCAAGGCCTTCCTCGAACGGAACGGCATCCCCACCGCGCACTACGCCGTGCATACCGATCTGGAGCCGGCCCTTGCCTACGTGCGCGAGAAAGGCGCGCCCATCGTGATCAAGGCCGACGGCCTGGCGGCGGGCAAGGGTGTGGTGGTGGCGATGACGCTTGCCGAGGCCGAAGCGGCCCTGCATGACATGCTGGGTGAGAAAGTCTTTGGCGATGCGTCATCGAGTGTGGTTATCGAGGAGTTCCTTGAAGGGGAGGAGGCCAGCTTCATCGTCATGAGCGATGGCACTCACGCTTTGCCGATGGCCAGCAGCCAGGACCACAAGCGCCGCGACGATGGCGACAAAGGCCCCAACACCGGTGGCATGGGCGCGTACTCGCCCGCGCCGGTGGTCACCGCTGCCGTACAGGAGCGCGTGATGCGAGAGGTTATCGAGCCTACCCTGCGTGGCATGGCGGCCGATGGCGCAACCTTTGTCGGGTTCCTCTACGCAGGCCTGATGATCGATGTGCAGGGCGCGCCGAAGGTGATCGAGTTCAACGTGCGCTTCGGCGACCCGGAAACGCAGCCGATCATGTTGCGGTTGAAGTCAGACCTCGTTGACCTCGTCGAGGCTGCGCTCGATGGCCATCTGGCCCAGACCGTGGCCGAGTGGGATGACCGCCCTTCGATCGGCGTCGTGCTGGCCGCTGGCGGATACCCCGGCAAGGTGCATTCGGGTGACGCGATCACGGGCCATGACGCGCCGTTTGGGCCGGACGTGAAAGTGTTCCACGCAGGTACCGGAATCGATGCACAGGGCCGTGTGATCACCGCCGGCGGACGCGTATTGACCGTCTGCGCGCTGGGCGACACCCTCGCCCACGCTCGCGACCTGGCTTATGGCGCCATCGCCGGCATCGCCTTCGACGGACGACAGTTCCGCCACGACATCGCGCACCGTGCTTTGAAGTAAGCTCCCCTGGGGAACGCTACCGGACTACGCATGAGCCAGTTCAGCCTGTTGCGCAGCCGCCGCTTCGCGCCGTTTTTCTGGACGCAGGCGCTGGGTGCCTTCAACGACAACGCCTTCCGTAATGCGCTGGTCATGTTGGTGGTGTTCCAGATGTCGCTGGGCAACGACACCGCGGCGCTGTACACCAACCTGGCGCCGGCGCTGTTCATCCTGCCTTTTTTCCTGTTCTCCGCCACCGCGGGGCAGATCGCCGAGAAGTACGAGAAGTCGCGGATCATCCGCTACGTGAAGCTCTTCGAGATCTTCGCCATGGTGGTGGCGGCGATCGGCTTCCATACCCACCACGTGATCCTGCTGCTGGTGGTGCTGTTCCTGATGGGCATGCACTCGACCATGTTCGGGCCGATCAAGTATTCGATCCTGCCCCAGGCGTTGAAGCCGACGGAACTCGTGGGTGGCAATGGCCTGGTGGAAATGGGTACGCAGATGGCCATGCTGATCGGCATGATCGTCGGCAACGCCCTGATGCTGATCGCGGGCGTCGGGCCGACGGCCGCTTCGGCGGCCACCATCGGCGTGGCCGTGGCCGGCTACCTGGCCAGCCGCTGGATTCCGCTGGCGCCGGCGGCCGCGCCGGACTTGAAGGTGAATTTCAACACCTTCACCGAGACTGGCCGCGTGCTGCGTATCGCGCGGGCCGACAAGGCTGTATTCAACGCCATCCTTGGCATTTCCTGGTTCTGGTTCTTCGGCACCGTGATGATCGCCCAGCTGCCGGTGTACACACGGGTGAACCTGGGCGGCGACGGTTCGGTGAACACGCTGGTGCTCACCTTGTTCTCGCTGGGCACGGGCATCGGTTCGCTGTTGTGCGAGAAGCTTTCCGGCAAGCGCGTGGAAGTGGGGCTGGTGCCGATGGGCGCTTTCGGGCTCACCGCGTTCGGCATCGACCTGTATTTCTCGCGGCCGGGAAAGTCGCCGATCGCGGGCCTGGACTGGCATGGCTTCCTGCAAACCGCAGGCAGCTGGCACGTGGCGCTGGACCTTACGATGATCGGCGTGTTCGCCGGCTTCTTCGTGGTGCCGCTGTTTGCCTTCGTGCAGTCGCGCACCCCCCGCGACCGGCTTTCGCGCGTGATCGCCGGCACCAACATCATCAATGCCATCTTCATCTGCGTGGCCTCGGGCCTTGGCCTGGGCCTTGGCATGCTCGGGCTTTCGGTGCCGCAGATATTCCTGGTCACCGCGGTGTTGAATGCGTTCGTCGCGATTTATATTTTCACCCTGGTTCCCGAGTTCGTCATGCGCTTCATGACCTGGGTGCTGGTGCATGCGATGTACCGGGTGAAAGCGACGGGGCTTGAGAACATTCCCGAGGAAGGCCCGGTGCTGCTGGTATGCAACCATGTGAGCTTCCTCGATCCACTGGTGATCATGGCCGGAGTGCGCCGCCCGGTGCGTTTCGTCATGTACTACAAGATATTCAACATCCCGGGCTTGAGTTTCATCTTTCGCACAGCCGGGGCCATTCCCATTGCCGGCCGCAACGAAAACCTCGACCTGATGAACAAGGCGTTCGACGCCGTGGACCGGGCCCTGGCCGATGGCGAAGTGGTGTGCATTTTCCCGGAGGGCGCGATCACGCGGGACGGCGCCATTGCGCAGTTCCGGCCTGGTGTGGAAACCATCCTGGCGCGCCGGCCGGTGCCCGTGGTGCCGTTGGCACTGCGGGGCATGTGGGGCAGCTTCTTCAGCCGGCGCGATTCGGCGATGAAGCGCATGCGCTTGCCGCGGCGCTTCATGTCGCGCATCGAACTCGTCGGAGCGCCGCCGACGGCGCATGCGGACGCGTCATCGCTGCGGGAAAGCGTCAGCTCGCTTCGCGGCGAGCTTGCCTAAGGAGATTGATCGTCAAGCCGCCCAGCCGGCCAGCACCAGGACGGCGATCAACGCCAGCCACACGGCCAGCACGCGATGCGTCACGCGCTTGGCGTCGCGCAATTCTTCAAGCGGATCGCTGACATCCTGGACATCACCGTCGCCTGCCTGGATGTCAGCGTCTACGCCGGCATGTGCCACGGCACCCAGGAACGAAGGATCGAGTTGGCCACGCGCGTGTTCGGCCGACGCATGCCAACGGCGCCAGGCGCCGATCACGGCGTCGAAGTCCGACACCAATGCCATGGCGAATACCATCAGGTGGGCTGGCAACCAGTCGAGGGCCTCGGCAAAGCGGCGTGCGGCGGCACGCGTGCGCGCATCGATGTCGATGTGGCCGTCGAAGCTGAGCGCCTGTGCCAGCCGGTAAAGCACCGCGCCCGCCGGCCCCAGCAGCACGAACCAGAAAAGGACACCGAAACGGCGGCGCAGGGCGGCGAAGAAGGTCGCTTCCACCACGGGCCCAGCCGTCCAGGCGACGGGTTCGCCGTCGGTCGAGAGCCGTTGGATGGCCGCATCGCGTTCGCCTGGGTCCGTCGCATGCAGCGCGGCGTCGATATCGCGGTCCAGGTCGCCGGGGCCGAGCGCGAAGCACAAGGCGGCTACCGCCAGCAGCAGCCAAAGGATGTCCAGCCAGCCTGTGGTGGCCAGGAGGCCGGCCAGGATGCCAATGGCCAGGGTAGGCACCAGCAGCACGATCACCACGCGGCTGGCGCCGGAACTGTCGGAAAGCCTTTCGGCCCAGGCACGGAACCAGCGTTCGTCACGCCACCGCGCCAGTTGCGGCAGCAGGTGGCAGAGCAACAGGGCGATCAGGATGGCGAAGAGGCGTAAGGCCATGGCGTGTCGTTTACCTTAGCGTTGGCCCATTGTGCCAGTCAGCGCGTGACGGCCGCGACCATCGCGCCGAGGTCGTAGCCGCGGTCGGCCAGCCAGTGTTCGAGCAGGCGATAGGACACCGAGACCGAAGGCGACACCAGCAGGCTGCCGTCGGCAATGCCCTGGCGGATGTCCTCCGGCGTGAACCAGCGAGCTTCTTCCAGTTCCTGGTCGCGATAGCGGATGTCGCGCGAACGCGCGAAGGCGGTGAAGCCGACCATCAGCGATGCCGGCATCGGCCAGGGCTGCGAAGAGTGATAGTGCACATCGAGCACTTCCACGCCGGCCTCTTCGGCCACTTCGCGGCGTACGGCATCTTCGAGTGATTCGCCCGGCTCGATGAAGCCGGCCAGGGTGGAGAACCGTCCCGGTGGCCAGGTGCGCTGGCGTCCGAGCAGGCATGCGCCCTCGTGCTCCACGATCACGATGATCGCGGCATCGGTGCGGGGGAAATGCAGGCGGCCGCAGCTCTCGCTGGTGCAGCGCACGCGGTGGCCCGAAGCCACCAGCACCCCCGGCGCGCCGCAATAGGCGCAATGACGGGTCTCGTTCTGCCAATGGGCCAAACCCTTGGCGTAGGCGAAGAGTCCAGCGTCGAAGGGATTGAAGCTGAGGCCGGCACGGCGCAGGTCCACCGACGTGGCTGCAGCGCCATCGGCGAGCGCCTTCATGAGCTCGGCGTCGGCCACCAGCATGAAATAGGCGCGGTCATCGGCCACACCCAGCAATGTCGGCGTCAACTGCGCCAGGTGCTGCTGCCGCGTGATGTCGTCCAGCCACCATAGCGCGTCGCCGTTGGCTACTTTCAGCGTTTCGCCCGACGGACCGACCACGATGAAGCGGGTGCCGGGTTCGGCAAGCCTTGCCGCTACCCATGCCGGGTCGTCGCGGTGTTCGGACACGCGGTCCAGGATCATCCCGGCGAATGTGTTGGCCTGCCCCTCGCGCCCCCGCGCCGCTGCCTGCATCGATGCCGGGCTCAGGTCGAGAACGAGGAACCGCAGCCGCAGGTGGTGCGGGCGTTCGGATTGCGGATGACGAACTGCGAACCGCTGAACGATTCGGCGTAGTCGATTTCGGCGCCGGCAAGGTATTGCAGGGACAGCGGATCGACCACCAGGGTGACGCCATCGCGGTCGATCGAGAGGTCGTCCTCGGACTTTTCCTCGTCGAAGGTAAAACCATACTGGAAGCCCGAGCAGCCGCCGCCGCTGATGTACACGCGCAGCTTCAGGCCGGGGTTGCCTTCCTCGATGATCAGCTCATGCACTTTCTTCGCGGCTGCCTCGGTGAACACGAGGGGAGCCTGGGCGGCGCGGTAGTCGGGGGCGAGATCTTCCATACCGTCCATGATGGCGGCGAAACCGTGCAGGTCAAGCCTCCTGGGGTTCTTCCTCGGGCGCGGCCAGCTGGCGTTGCGTGCCGGCGACCCCGGCGTGGGTCATCTTGCCATTGACCTGGGCGCCGGCGGCCATCTCAAGCACGCTGTAGTGGACATTGCCCTCCACGCGGGCCTGGGGGGCCAGTTCCAGCCTTTCCCCGGCATGGATGTCGCCCTTGACCACCCCGTTGATCACCGCATGCGGCACGTGGATCTCACCGGTCACGCGACCGTGCTCGCTCAAGGTGAAGACGGCCTGGCTGTCGGGCTCTGCCTGCACCGAGCCGTCGATGCTGCCGTCCAGGTGCAATGCCCCGCTGAAGCGGACATTGCCGGTGATGGCGGTGCCGCTGGCGATGAGGCTGGTTTCCGGCGCGCGCTGTGAGGGCGCTGCGCCCTTGGCGGGCTTGCTATTGTTGAACATGGTTATCCCCCGAATTCTGGCTGGCGTCGGCCCAGGCGACGGTGCGGGTTGCCGCGTCGCTGCCGTCGGCATCCACGCCGATGCGCAGGCGCGTCGGGCGGAAGTCGGCGGGTAGGGCCAGGGTGGTGTGCAACTGCTGGAAATAACGGAAGGAGAAATCCAGGCCTCCCGCCTGGACAGCCCCTCCAAGGTCCTTGGCATCGAGCATGGCAAGTTTGTCACCGCGCAGGCCTTCCACCGCGAGGGTGATGCGGCCCTTGGTGTCCGCGCCGCGGCGCGCATTCTGGGTAAGCGTGACAGTGAGGTTCCAGGCGTGGCTGCCGGCGATGGGCGATACGCGGACATCCTGCACGGTAAGTTCTTGCCGCTGGTCGCCGCCCCCGACCAGCCGCGAATAGAAACCAAGATCGTTGCGCAGGCCGTTGAGCTGTTCTTCGCGCTCGGCGAGGGTGTGCTTGAGCTCGTTCGCCGCCACCGCCCCCACCTGGTTGTCGCGCGTGAGGTTGGCCACCTGCTGCCGGAGCACCTCGTTGTCGGCTGCCAGCTGCCTTGCCGCGCCATGGTCGCCGACGGCCCCCGGGACGGCCCCGGCATGCCCGGCCAGCCAGCCGATCACCAGGCCAGCCACAAGGCAGCCGGCCAACCCCGCGGCCATGACTACCCGGCGGCGGCGCTCGGCTCGAGCGTCGACCGGCTGCACCACGAAGCGCGGTGTGGGGCTGGAGGCCATGGCAGGGGATTACCGCAAAAGCCGAGGTATACCCGGCTTTCGCGCGGAGCGTCAAGGAAACGTGACGCAGCTTCAGCTGGAGAGTTCGCCGACCTTGCTCAGCAGGTAGCGCTCGTTGCCGATGTCGGTCATCAGGCTGAACTGGGTTTCCAGCCAGTCGATGTGGTCTTCTTCCTCGGCAAGGATGTCCTTGAAGAGGTCGCGGCTGACGTAATCATGGATGCCTTCGCTGTGGGCAATGCCCTCGCGGAGGTCTTTCAGGGCCTCATATTCCAGTTCGAGGTCGCCGCGCAGGCATTCAATGGCGTTCTCGCCGATGCGAAGCTTGCCCAGGCGCTGCAGGTTGGGCAGTCCGTCAAGGAAAAGGATGCGCTCGATCACCTTGTCGGCATGCTTCATTTCCTCGATCGATTCCTTGTACTCATGCTCGGCCAGTTCCTTGTAGCCCCAGTCCTTGAACATGCGGTAATGCAAGAAATACTGGTTGATCGCGGTCAGCTCGTTGTAGAGCACCTTGTTGAGGAACTCGATGACCGTTGCGTCGCCTTTCATGGCCGTCTCCCTGGGTAGCTGCGTGCGCGGATGCGTGGACAGCGGCCACTATACCCAAGGCAAAAATGCCTTGAAGAAACGCAAATGGGGATGGTTCGCGCTTGCGCGCGGAAGGCCTAAGCGACCTGGACGAAGGCGGGCAGGGCGGTGGCGTGTTCGTCGATGGCGCGGGCCAGCACCGTGCGGGCTTCCGACTCGCAAGTGCCGCAGCAATCCGAGCAGCCGGTACGGGCCTGCAGATCAACGAAGCCACGCACGCCGTCGGCGACTTCACGGCGGATGTCGTGGGTGGTGACGGCATTGCACAGGCAGATGTACATGGGACGGCATTTGAACGCGAATGCGAACGATTGTCAACTACTCGCGCGGCCGGCCGGGTCGGTGTTCAGGGACGGGGCAGGTTGCCGATTTCGACGCAACAGGCGGTTTCCACCAGCGGCGCGAACTGGCGCAGGGCCCGTTCGTAGACCTCCCGCTTGAAGTTCACCACGTTGGCCGCCGGATACCAGAAATCCACCCAGCGCCACTGGTCGAACTCGGGTTTCTCGCAGGCGTTCAGGCAAAGTGCGTCTTCGCCCCCGGTGAGACGCAGCAGGAACCACACCTGCTTCTGGCCGATGCAGGTCGGGCGCTGGTGGTGGCGAACGAAGCGGTTGGGCAGTTTGTAGCGCAGCCAGCCGCGGGTGGCGCCCAGCACTTCCACATGGTGCGCGGCCAGGCCCGTTTCCTCCTCCAGTTCCCGGTACATCGCTTCCAGCGGTGTTTCATCGCTCCGCATCCCGCCCTGCGGGAACTGCCAGCCGTCGCGGTTGACACGGCGGGCCCAGAACAGCCGCCCATCCTGGTTGAGCAGGACGATGCCAACATTCGGCCGGTAACCATCTGCGTCGATCATCGGGCCTCCTTCGCCGCCCGGTAGGCATGTCGCCTGCCTCGCGGTCGATTCAACCACAGCGCGCGAAGGCGCGGCAAGGCAAGGCTTGTGCCTCAAGGGCCTGACGAATTAAACTGCGCGGCCCTCGCGTCCAGCTCGCGGGGGTTCGAAGGGTCAAGTGGCTAGGTAGCTCAGCTGGTTAGAGCGCGGCACTCATAATGCTGAGGTCGGCGGTTCGAGCCCGCCTCTAGCCACCATTTACCCTTTTCATCAGACCGCGCCCCGGCGCGGTTTTTTGTTGTCCATCACGATGATGCTGGAACTAGCATCAGCTTGAAACCGAGCGCCGCGGCAACCTTCATGGTCGTAGCCAGGCTCGGATTGCCGTCAGGCGACAGCGCCTTGTACAGGCCTTCACGAGTAAGGCCCGTCTCCCGTGACAGTCGACTCATGTTCTTCGCCCGGGCCACGTCGCCCAGCGCCGCAGCCATCAATGCCGGGTCGTTTTCCTCCGAGCATGCAGCCAGGTAACCGGCGATGTCGCGGTCGGTCTTGAGGTAGTCCGCCGTGTCATAGCGGGAGAACGACTCTCTCTTGCGCGCCATTGGAATGCCTCCAGTCGTCGGCGATACGGTATGCGCTGGTGATGTCCGATCCATTGCGCGTAAGTTTGGCTTTTGAATACCTCGAGCATCGAATTGTCAATCACAGTTGACAAATTGTCAACTACAGTTGGCAGTTCCGGTATCGGTGCATTCCCCATTGCGTTGTCGGCCTGCGCTTCGGCCGCAGTCAGAAACCCGTTGGGACCTCGCGCTCCACTAGAATGGCGGGATGCACATTTTCAAAGTCTTCACCCTCGAAGCCGCCCACCGCCTGCCGAACGTGCCCGAGGGTCACAAGTGTTCGCGGCTGCATGGCCATTCCTTCCGAGTCGAACTGCACGTGGAAGGCTCCGTGGACGCCCACACCGGCTGGGTGATGGACTTCGCCGACATCAAATCGGCGTTCGCGCCGCTTTACGACCAGCTCGACCATCACTACCTCAACGACATCGAGGGGCTGGATAACCCCACCAGCGAGAACCTGGCCCGGTGGATCTTCCAGCGGCTGCGGCCGGCCCTGCCCGGGCTCGACCAGGTCGTGGTGCACGAAACCTGCACTTCCGGAGCCAGTTACCGCGCCGCGGATGCTGCGTCGCACTAGGAAATAGTCGTACAAACAACAAGCAACGAT
>NZ_DATHFX010000004.1:0-2285 GCF_035317885.1 Pinirhizobacter sp. | reverse complement strand
CAATGGCGACCTCACCATCAGCCGGCGCGAGGGCATCGTCAAGACCTACGAACTGGCCAGGCGTCACTTTGGCTGGCAGCGCCGTCCGACAGGTTCGCATCCTGCCCAGTTCGCCCAATACCTGCTTGATCGCGCGCTGCGTTCGCAAGGGCTGGTGAGCCTTGATTCCACCTGTTATGGCAACCTCGGCTTTAAATCCCTGGTCGGGGAATTGATCGAGAAGGCGGCCAGGCGCGGGAAGCTGGTGGAAGTACACGTGGGTGAGGCCCTGAAGTCGCGGCAATGGATGGAGCCTGCAACGCTTGAGGCTCCCGTGGCCCACGAGCCATCACGCGTGACTATCCTCTCGCCGTTCGACCCGCTGGTGATCCAGCGCAAGCGCCTGGCGCTGTTCTTCGGCTACGACCATCGCTTTGAAGCCTACGTGCCGGTGCCGAAGCGGGTGTTCGGCTATTTCGCCCTGCCGGTGCTGGTGGGCGATGAAATGGTGGCAGCGATCGATCTGAAAATGGATCGCAAGGCCAGCATGCTTCGCGTGCAAAAGTGGACCTGGCTGGTGAAGCGGCGAGCGGGCCTGAAGGCCACCGTCGAGGAAGCCATGGCTCCCTTCGAGCGCTTCCAGCGGGGTGGCGGCTGACTAGCGCGTGGCGGCCGGGAATGCGCGAAGCGACAGATGCGTGCCGTCCACAAGTTGCGTGTCGACGCAGCCATCGCCGGGGCGCTGGCCAGGTTCGCCGGTCGATCGAATCGACGGGCGGCCATCGGTGTCGCGGTCGGCTGAGTCCCCCGCTGCACCTGCCATCACCGCAATGAATACCCACGAAGGATCGCACCACGCTTCGATGTCGATGCGCGATCCTACCAGCGCATGCTGGCAGGCACGCTCGAGCATCGCGGCCAGCGTGTCGTCCAGTTGTGATGCTTCAACAGCCACGTGGGGCAGGTTTACCGGCGTTTCGATGTGCACCCAGTGAGCACTGAAGAGCGACTTCGTGCGGCCGGCGGCACGGGCGATGGCCTCATCGACGCTGCTGCGCGGTGCTTCGCCCGTGTCGGGTGGGTCTTGCAGCAACCAGGTGGAAGGATGGGCGAGGATGTCCTGGGGCAAGTCCTGCTGCAACATCTTTCGAGCAACTCCGATGGATAGAGGATGCCCCGTGGGGGGCGGGGCATACGCTCTCACTCAACGAACCGGCTGGCGAGTACAAATATCGTAAAATTTTCGCCGCCCGTGGTCAGGGCGCTGCCTGCAAGGCCTGGTAAACGGTTTTACCGATGTTCGCGAACAAGGCATCGCGCTGTGCATCGGTCGCTGGCGAGTCGCGCAGAAGTGCGCTTATCAGCACGCGGCGCCCGTCGGGAAAGGTGATGATGCCGATGTCGTTGTAGGCACCCCTGTGACCGTTGAAGGATCCGGAGGTGCCTGTCTTGCTGGCAAAGTCGGTACCGTTGGGCAGGCCTGCACGCAGGCGACGGGGGATCACCACGTCGCGCATCAGCTTCATCAGAAGGGTGGTGGAGGAGGGTGTCAGCAACTTGCCGCTGGCAAGCTTGCCGAGGAAATCGACCGCGGCTTGGGGCGTGGTGCAGTTGCGCGGATCGGCCAGGAATGCAGCGTAGCCCCTGGCCAGGCGTGCATTTTCCTGGGCGTCGGTTTCACCTTTGGGCGGTGCCGTCCCTTTGGGCAGCTGTTCGAAGATTTCTTCGATGCCGACCTCATCCATATCCACGCGCATGCCTTCGATGCCGGCCGATTTCAGTTTCGCGGTAACGACGGCCGGACCGCCGACGAGCTTGATCAAGGCATTCACCGCGGTGTTGTCGCTCTGGGTGACCGAGCCCACCAGGAGGTCAAGCACGGTGAAGCGGGTTCGGCCACCCTTCACGGCCGCGCCGACCGAGGGCACGGCCGATCCATCCTGTACATCGCTGGTGGCCAGTGTGACTTCCTGGTCCAGCGTCAACTTGCCCTGGTCGACGAGGTCGAGCACCGTCGCGGCCACAGGTGCCTTGAACGTACTCATCATGGGGAACGGCTCGCTGCCATGCACGCTCCAGCGCTTGCCGCTGCCGACATCGACGACGGCGATGCCGATCAGGCCCGGCCGGGCCTTCGTGGCCAATCCATCAAGTGCCTGCTGCAGGTCGACATGCGCCGGACTGGATACCGCCGGCGCTGCGATGGCCTGGGGCGGAAGGCTGGTTGCGCCAACAACGAGCGCAGCGATGGCAACGGCGAGCAGCTTGGGACGAAAAGGCATGCGGTGGAACTCCATGTAGGGCAG
>NZ_DATHFX010000003.1:0-11661 GCF_035317885.1 Pinirhizobacter sp. | reverse complement strand
CGAGTACCGTGCCCACGTTGAACATGGTCGTCGCGGTGGCATCCACCGACTGGCCGGCGTGGATCGAGCTGCCGTTGATCGCGCCTGTACCGGTAAGCGTCACCGAGCCCGTGGTGGCATCGATGCTGCCGCCGATGAGGTCGGTGAGCATGGCAAGGTCGATATCGCCATGGTCCGCCGTGGCGGTCAGGTCACCGCCGTGGACACGCAGCGGGGAGCCGATGCCGGTGCCGGACTGAAGCAGTACGGATGCTCCGTCGCCTACCGTGACATTGGCCTGGTGGCTGCCGTCGTCGGTGGCGATGATCGCCTTGCCGGCCTCGAGCGTGGCGCCGACGCCGGAGGTCGCGGCGCTAGTGGCACTGCCCACGGTGAGATCGCCCACGGCGGTAAGGTCGACGGGGCCGCTGGCTTGCACGGCGCCGACGACAGCATCGATACCGCTGGAGGCGTTGAGGTAGCCCCCGGTGGATGAGAGCGACGTAATGTTGAGATCACCTTCGGCCACCACATCCACGTTGCCGCCGACGGTGAGCGTGCCAATGTTCAGCGCGGTCGCGGTGGTGTCATCCAGGCGCACGAAGCCGCCCACGGTGCCATCGACCGTACCGGTGCCCGTGGAGAGTTGAAGGAACTTGCTGTTGTCGCCGAGGTATCCGACATTGCCGCCCGCGTCCAGCGTGATGCCGCGGCCGGTAAGCGCCAGGCCATCGAGCGCCTGCTCGATGTTGCCCAGGGTATGCAGCACCATCTGCCCGTTGCCGCCGATGCGATCGAAGACGAGGTCGTGGTTCAGGGCGCGCAGTACGACGTCCTGGCTGGCGTCCGCCGCCAGCAAGGTACCGCCGATGTCATAGGACACCGCGCGCTCAGCGGTGGTCACGCCACCGGTGGTACTTGCCACGTTGCCGATGCTGCTGCCCGAACCCACCAGCATGGTGAGATCGCCATTGGCCTTGATCACCGCCTGGTTCGGATCGGTGAGGGTGTTGTTGATGTTGCCCACCGCCACCAGGCTTACGTCCTTGTCGGAAATGATCCCGGCAAGGTTGAGGTCGCCGTTGGCCTGCAGGTAGATCGAGCCACCCGAGCCCGCCTGGTTCGACGCCGCCACGGTGCCGCCGGCGGTGAGGAACAGCGGCTGGGTCTGGCGCACCTGAATGCTTACCAGCGCGCCGCTTGAGTCACGGACCAGGGTGATGTCTCCCGGTGCGTTGGCGGCGGCCAGTGCCGCGGCGTCGGCGTCGCTCACCGTACCGTCGATCAGCGCGCTGGCTGCGATGGTGGCGGTATCGCCCAGTGCGCCGATGTTCTTCTTCGCGGTCAGGGTAACGTTGCGGCCCTGGATGTTCGGCGCCGCGCTACCCACCGGCTTGTTACCCGGATCGGTAAGCGCGGCGTTGTTCACCGCGCTCGTCAGCCAGCCTTCCTTCCAGAACGCGTTGTCGGTGAGCGCCTGTACCTGGGCGTCGTCGGCCACGTAATTGAACGCGGCCACCGGCGTGGTGAACTTGGCGGTCGTGGCGTAATCCGCGCCGATCAAACCCGTGAAGTAGGTGTTGTAGGTGGTGTAACGACCAGCCGCGTAGGCCTGGACATCGGCATCGCTTGCGGCGTGGCCGAGCTCGGCCGCAGCAAGCGAACGGTAAAGATCAAGCTTCGAGCTATTAAGCACGAACGTACCGCCCACCACCTGGCCATTGTCCATCAGGCCCTGGTACTGCGTGTAGTAACCGTCGGCCGTCTGCTCGATGCGCTGCTTGGTGGCCGCGGCGATGGCGCCGTTGTCGTCGGCGGTGGTCAGGTGCAAGGTCTCGCTGACCGTCTTCAGCTGGTCCGTGGACAGCGCCTGGCCGGAGGTGATGCCGGCGGCATCCACGATCGAACCGTCGGGCACGTCCACATTCACCGAACCGCCTTCGGACTTGATCAGCCCGACCAGGAGGTCGCCGCCGGTCTGGCGCACGTTGATGTCGTTGAGCGCGTCCAGGTTCACCACGCCGTGGTCCAGGCTGTGGTCGGCCGCGGTGGTGGCATGGGCGGCGATCACCAGCGGATTGCCGCCATTGAGCGCGCCACCAATGGCACCGCCAGCGCTAAGGGTGATGTCGCGACCCGTAATCGCCGTGCCGCTGCCGCCGGTGATGCTGCCGCCGGAGGTAAGCGTGACATCGCCGTACCCGGTGGTGGCATTGCCAGCCGTGACGTGGTCGAGGTCGAGCGCCGTGGTCGCGGCGATGTTCGTGCCCGCGGCACCGGCGTCCACCGACAGCTTGCCGCCGGTCATCACCACGTTCAGCGGGTTGCTGGCGTCACCGACACTGCCGGTGGCCTTGAGCGTGAGGCCGTTGCTGGTGATGCCGCCGGAGGCGCTGCCGGTGATCGATCCGCCGTTGCCCTGCGTCGCCAGGATGCTGGTGCTGCCGGTGGGGTTATAGATGTTGCCACCGAGCAACACGTTGGAGGCCGAGTTGATGTTGACCTGGCCCGAGGCATTGCCCTGGAAGTTGATGTGGAAGGTGTAGTCGGCCTTGACGGAGCTCGTCAGGTTGATCTGGGCGTCCTCGAAGTACCGGTATTCCCACACGCCGGCACCGGCGGCCTGGTCGGTCTTGCTGAAGCCGTAGTGGCAGCCTGAGCCAAGGTCGTCGCCGCAGCCGTGGTAGTACACGTCCACCGCCGACAGGAACTGTCCGTTGTTCACCGTGCCCAGGCTTGCCGAAGCCGTCATGTGCTCGTCGAAGGCATCGTGGTCGGTGGAGCTGGTGGTGACGCCGCTGGAGATCAGCAAGTACTGCGGCGTGCTTACGGCTGTGCCCGAGGCATCGACGTACTGCCAGTTGGTGATGGTGTCCAGGGTCGGTATCGGGCGCGACAGGTTCACCTGCTGCTGCCACTGGTAACGCAGGCCGGCGGTGGGGTCGTACTGGATACCCTGGCTGTCGGTGGTGAAACCGGTGAACTGCACGGCGCTGGCGACGTCCGTGGCACCGTTGGAGTTGGTATAGACCTTGGTGCCCGAGCCCTGGGTGTCGACGTACCAGAAGGTCTGGTAGACGCTGTTGCCACCCACATTGTAAGTCTTGAAGTGATCGGTGATCTTCAGCTCGCCCACCGCGTTGTTGCCGGTGTTGATGTCCGCCATCTGCACGGGGACATTGGTGAGGTTGTTGTTCACGGTGACGTGGCCATAACCATCGTTGATGGTGATCTGGCCGATCGCCTTGGTGCTGATGATGCCGCCGTCCAGCGAGACGAAGCCGCCGCCCGAGGCATTGACGTTGTTGACGACGATATGCCCGGAATCGGTGTCGTACTGCACCAGGTGCGGCGAGCAGGTGGCGCCGCCGGACACGCACCAGGCAGACGTGGGCACGTCGACGATGCCGTGGCCCGGGGTCTGCGCATTGATGAACGTCTGCACCTGCGTATCGAGCGTGATGGTGTACGTGGTCGGACGGCCAGCCGTGATCTGGCTGTCGATGTCGATCCACTTGGCGTTCACCGCCACCGTCTGGGCGGTGAGGGCCGAAGCCCCGCCCGCCGTCGTCGGGGTGGGATCAGTCGCCTGGCTGGTGCTGGTGGCCAGGGTGTAGATCAGCGGCAAAGACTGATTGTGGAAGTTGAAACTTCCCGAGCTTGGATTGGAACCGCAGGCACTGTTCGCGTACGGCGCGCACTGGCCGAGGAACATCAGCGAAACGCCCCCGATGTTGCCGCCACCGGCCTGGTTGTACAGCATTGAGGTGAAGGCGTTGGCGTCGGTATAGGCGCCATTGGGGTTGTAGATGGCGTTGGCCACGTACATGATCGCGGAGTTCGCATCCCCCAGGTTGATCTGGTACGGCTGGTACGACGCCACCGGATCCGCACCGGAGTGGTAGGTACCGTCGGGCAGATAGACCGCCACCGCCCCGTTGGGCACGAACTCCTTGATCTGCTGCGCCGAGATCGGCGCGAACTGGCCCACCGAACCCGACGCATTGCTGATGTCCACCAGGCCATCGAGGTTCGAGATGGTGCCGCCCAGGAAGATCGCCGGACCCTGGGTGACGCTGGCCGGGGTGTTGTTCACGCTGCCGGTGTAGCTGTTGTTGAGCGTGATCGACGGTGCGACGTTGCTGGTATCCCGGTTCACGTGCATCGCCGTGTCGGAACTGTCGTTGGCGCTGCCGGTGAAGGTCACCGCGCCGCCGCCGCCGGTGGGGATGGTGATGTCGTTGAGCACCAGGTAGTCGGCGCTGGCGTTGGTAACGCTGATCGACGGGCTGCCGTGCGCATTGAGCGCGCCGCTGCCGGTGATGCTGCCGGCGTGCACGGTGACGTTGCCGCCCGCGGCATACAGCGATCCCAGCGTATAGGCCGGGGTGGTACCGCTGGTGGTGGTGCCCTTCAGGATGTCGCCCACCGACAGGTCGTCCGGGTTGCCGGTGACCGAACCCGGGTTGGTACCCGTGGTGGTGCCGACGGTCGTGCCCGTCTGCGTACCGTCGTCGTTGACGTTGCTGTTCTGCACACCCACGCCGGTCGGCGCTGTCGGCGCGCCCTGGCCGGTGACGATGGGGACGCCGCTATTGCCGCTGCTGTCTGTGTTGTCGGAGAGGCCGGCCAAATGATTGTTGATGTAATTCCACGGGCTGAAGTTCGCCGAGTACGTAACCTGGACGGGGGCTCCGGTGCTGTGCGTCAGCTGTCCGTTGGCATCGATGGCGATGCTGCTGTCGGCGTAGATGCCGGCGGTGACATTGCCCGCCAGGGCCAGCGCCTCGCTGCCATCGGCGCGCGCGTTGCTGTCGTCGCTGGTGACCGGGATGAAGCCGAGCTCATAGCCGTGGCCCGTACCCTCGGCGCTAACGCTGTTGGTACCGCGGTAGCTGCCCAGGCTGATGTCAGCACCGCCAAGCACGTTCGCGCCGGCACCGATAGTGGTGGTGGCGTTGCTATGGATGGTGGTGTTGGCCGAGCCCGTGGCGATGGCGATCAGCCCGATCACATACGACTGGCCGATGGTATCGGCCGAGAACAGCGACGGAATGAAGCCCGACGGATCCATGCCTGCAGTGAGGTTGATCTGGCCGAAGCCCAGCAGCATGGCGTTGGTGCCCACGCCCACCGACTGGGTGCTGTTGATCGTGGTGGACGCCGAAGAATCACCCAACGCACCACCGCCATAAGTGTGGGTGAGCGCCGATTGCGTGGTGGTGGACTGCGTATACGTGCCAATGCCGATGTCGCCGTTGGTCAGCAGCTTGTCGTCGTTGCCTACGGTGGCGTTGTTGGTGACGTTCACGGTGAGCGAATCGCTTGCGCCCGCGCCTGCTACCGCGCCACCGGAATCCAGCGACACCGTGTCGTTGGCAATGATCTGGCTGCTGGCACCCAGGCGGATGCGACCCGGATTGGCGAAGAGGTCGGTGCCACCGGTGTAGGTCAGGCCGTCGTACTTGGTGGCCAACTGGTCGGCCATGCCGCTGTCCAGGCCCGAAACGATGGTGGTGGAACCGCCGATGCTGGCCGTGGACGTACCTGTGAGCGTGGTGGTGTTATCGGCCGCGGCACCGGAGAGCACGCCGCCGCCACCGCCCTGTACCTGTTGGTGGGTGCCGACATTGGCGAACACATTGCTGCTGCCGATGTCGACGTAGCCGGTGGCATAGAGCCTGGCATTGCTGCCCACCGTGGCATTGACGTTGTTGGTCGCCGTGCTGGAGGCGAAGGCACCGCTCATGTTGGCGATGCCCGCGCCCACCGCGTTCACTTCGACGGCGTAGTTGTCGTTGTGCAGGGCGCCCATTTCGATGGCCGCGGCGTGCACGTTGGCGTTGTCGCCGATCGAAGCGGTGGTGGTGGTGGTGTTGGAGGTGCTGGCCACGGCCGCGTTGCCGGAGATCACGCCGCCGCTGCCGGCGGTGGCGTCGGCTTCGTTGTCGTCCGTGCCTAGGGCGGCAATGGCGAGGTCGGCGTTGCGCGTGGTCGCCGACGTATTCGAAGCGCCAAGGCCTGCGACCGTGCTGCCTGAGGCCTCGGCATCGGCCGCGGCCGCACCGATGCCCACCAGGCCCGCCGCGCCAGCGGTGGCCGAGGCGTCCTGATAGCTGATGTTGTTCGCGCTGATGGCGATCATGCCCATCGGCAGGTGTACGCCGGTCCCCGTGGTGGCGCTGACCTGCGCTTCCGATGTGGCCTTGGCCACGCTGGCATTGGCGCCCAGCAGCAGGCCGCCGGCACCGCCCACGGCCTTGGCGCGCACGCCGCCGGTGGTGGTGGCGCCGCTGGTGGCCGACAGCGTCGTGGCGCCGTTCGAAGTCAGCGTTGCGCTGTCGTCCACCAGGGTGGTGACGTGGGTGCCGGCATCGGCCGTGGCCACCGAAGCACCGATGGAAACGCCACCGGATACGGCCACGCCGAAGGCATCGGCTTCCACGTCCGGCTGGTCCATGGCCTGCAGGGCGATGGAGGTGGCGGTGATGTTGGCGCTCTTGCCAATCGTCGCCGAGATGGTTTCGTCATCGCTGGCGTTGGCATCGGCACCGTTGGCAGCAAGCAGAAGGCCCGCGGTGACTGCCGTTGCCTTGGCGGAACTTGAACCCTGGCTGGTGGCGCTGATGCTCAGCGCGCCGCTGTTGCCGATGGTGGTGTTGGCGGCGATACCCGCGTTTACCGAACCGTTCTTCTGCGCCTGCGACACCACCACGCCGGCAGCCGCGCCGCCGGCGACCAGGCCGCCGCCACGTGCCGCCACCGCGCTGTCGTCCTCGGCCGAGATGTTCACCGCGTTCGAACCGTGGCCGGTGATGTCGCCGTCGAGGCTGGCGTTCACCTGGTTGTTGAGCTGCGAGATGGACACCGCCGCGCCCAGGCCCACGAGGCCCGCCGCGCCCTGGTAGGCGCTGGTGGCCACGCTGTAGCTGCCACTTTCCGCGCCCGTGGGCGAGTAAGCCGTGGCCGTACCGTTGTTCGCCTTGGCACTGACCTTCACCAGGCCCGTGGCATCGATCGTCGAACTGGTGTCCACATGGGCACCGATGGCCTGGTTGACCACGCTGAAGCCGATCGCACCGCCGGCACCCAGGAAACCGCCGCCGGCCAGGTTGCCCACCACGTTGGTCACCGAGGTCGTGCCGGTGCCGGTAACGTTCAGGCCCACGGTGGTGATGGACGAATTTGACACCAGCGCCTGCGTGCCGTCCTGCGTGCGGTTGAGATTGTGGTTGCTGTCCAGCAGCGACACCTTGCTGGCGGCATTGATGGCGGCCGCGTCGCTGTCGCTAAGCTGCCCGCCCATCTGCGCGCTGCTCACGTTGGACGAACCACCGAAGCTGTTCATGGACGTCAGGCTGCCGTTGCCACCCTTGTCCAGTTCGGAAAGCGGATCGTCCCCGGCCTCGTTGCCGTTGAGCGAACCATTGCCCACGATCACCAGGCCCAGCGCGCCGCTGATGCCGGCATCGGCGCCCAGGGCGCCCGACACGGTGGTGACGTCGAGCGTCTTGTTGCTGACGGCGGCGACATCCACGGTGCCGGCCGACTTGATCGTGCTGTCCAGCACCGAGGCTGCCACGTTGCTTTCCAGCAGCGCTACATTGGCGACAGCGCCCACGCCGACGCTGCCGAGGGAAAGTGCCGCGCTGGCGGCGTTGGGTACCAGGTGGATGTTCTCGGTGGCATGCACGTTCAGCGCTTGCGCACCCGCATCGCCACTGCCCTGGTCCAGGCGAAGCTTCTCGGTGGTGGCCTTGGTGGTATTGCCCACGATGGTGAACGACGCCATGCCGGCTATCGCTGGGCCGCCCGCTCCAGCACCGCTGACCATGGTGCTGCCAAGGTTCACGTCGGACGTGGCGTTGACACCCACCGCACCGCTGGTATGCACCGCGGTATCGCCGGCAGTGCTGCCCAGCGTTGCCAGGGTGGTATTGGTCGAGGACGAAAGCAGGAAGGTGCCGGCCACGGCCACGCCGCCGAAGGCGCCGGCGCCACCGATCATGTTGGCGTCGGTCTCGTCGTGCGCGCCGATGGCGAGCGAGCCGGTGGTGAGCGAGCCGCCGAAAACATTGGCTTCGGTATCGGCATTGAAGACGTTGGTGACGCCCGTGCCCGCACCGCCGACAAGCCCGGCAGCCAGGCCGACCACCGCATCGACGCTGCGCTGGCTGGCTTCGGCGGCGACGTTGGTGGTGCCACGGCTGGTGAGCGTGGTGTTGGTGATCTCAGCCTTGGTGCTGCGATTGAAGGTGTTGACGCCTATCGCGCCAGTGGCGGCGACGTCGGTCGCACCGGCGGCCACGCCGGCCACGAAGGCGGCGTCGTAGGCGTGACTGCTGGCACGCACGTCAACGCTCTGCTGTGCGCCCGCACCGGTGTTGGACTGGTTGATGCTGGCGCCATTGATGTAGGCGTGCGTGCCGCCACCAAGCACATTGGCGTTGGCCATGGCGCTGATGGCCGCAGAGCCGAACGGATCGAACGCCACCGCGGCGCTGACGCCGAGCGTGGTTACCGCCTGCGACGAGGCCGCGTTCACGGCCAGGCCCGACACGTTGGCCTGGGTCTGCGAAAGATCCGGATTCACGTAGTCGGACGCGTCGTGGATCTGGGAAACGTCCAGGTCCGACGCATGGGCCAGCGTGCCGCTGTTCACGGCGAGCGTGTCGGAAGCGTCCTTGGCCAGCGCGTTGACGCTGGACCCGCCGTCGATATAAGCCGAGGTACTGTCGTTGAGGTAGTTCACCACCGCACCGATGCCAAGGCCTACCGCGTCGGCACTTATCCCCAGGCTGCCGGCGAACACGTCCACGCCCTGGCGGTTGGCCGCCAGTACGCCCACATTGTTCTCGGCGGTGACATGGGCGCCACCGGTGATGTCAGCACGGATCGTGGCGGTGGAGATGTTCACCGCGGCGGAAGCTGCGCCGCCCACCTGCCCGCCGCCTACACCGGCGGCCATGGTCTGGATGTTGGCGTCGAGCTGGTGCGCCGGGTCGCTGCCTTCGGCGTTCGGATTGGTGCTGGTGGCCGAGATCGTGATGTCCCTGGCGTGCCACGTGCCGCCGCTGAGCTCGGCGACAGTCTTGGTACCGATGTCGTTGACAGCGATCGAAGCACCGACGCCGGCGCCGGCCGAGGCACCGATGGAACCTGCCATCGAAAGGATCTTCGCGTCGTCCGTGGCCTTGATGGTGGTCACGTTGCCGCTGCTGTCCAGGTCGTTGCCGGTGGCGCTGGCATCGATGTCGTTGTCGATGGTGTTGACGGTGAGAGCGCCGGCCAGGCCAAGCCCTTCACCACCGGAAGCCGCGGCGGCCACGGTCTGGATCACGGCCTCGGAGGAGGCTTCCACATCCGTGCTGGCCGAGACATCGAGCGTGGAATTGCTCAACGTGGCATGCGTGATGTTGGCGATCGTGTTCACGGTGGATGCCGCGCCCACGCCGGCACCTTCAAAGCCGATGGCCAAGGTGCCGGCGTAGGCGTTGATGGCCGCGCTGTCGGTGGCGTTCACGGAGAGGTCGTGCATGGTGGCTCGCGCGGCGCCGTTGTAACCGGTGATGCCGTCGACCGTAGCCTGCGTGTGGTTGCCGATGATGTTGCCGCTGACCGAAACGCCCACGGCGATGTCGCCGGAGATCGCGCCGCCCACGGCCAGGGCATTGATGGACCCTGTGGAATCGGCGCCCACGTTCACCGCGCCGGTGGCTTGTAGCGTGCTATCGCTGAAAGTGGCCGAGGTATTGGCGCCGATGTTCTCCAGCGCGAAGCCCGCACCAGCGGCGGCCTGGGTGGATGCGGCGATGCCGCCAGCCAGGGCGTTGATGGTGCTCGAATCGTTGGCGTGCACGCCCACGCTGGCAGTGCTGATGTCGCTGCCGGTGATGGTGGCTTTGGTGTATGTGTTGCGGAGCGCGTCGGACAGGCTGCCGATGGCACCGGTGTCCTGCAGGCCGATGTCGTTGATGGCGAGCGAGGCGGTCAGGGCCACGCCGTCGGCACCGGCCACGCCCACGGCGGCGGCATTGATGGTGCCGGTGGAACAGGCGCTGGCAGAAACCGATGCCGTGGTCGCGTCGCAACCGGTAGCAACCGCGGTGCCCGTGGTCGTGACCTTGGCGTTGGCGATCGTGGACGAGGTCTGGTTGCCGATCTCATCGAAGGCCACTGCGAGGCCGGCCGAATCACCGCTGGTGGAGATGGAGATCGCACCAGCCAGGGTGTCGATGGTGGCAGCGTTGTCGGCCTTGGCCGACACCGTGGCGCCATTCACCGTCGTGGTTGTGCTGCTGGCCGCCGTGTCGCCGATGGTGGCCGAGACGTTGTCATTGATGAAGTTGGCGGTGACGGAGCCCGCGCCGGCGAAGTCGCCGTCCGACGCACCGATGCCGGCGGCCAGCGCGAAGATGCGCGTGCTGTCGATGGCATTGACGGCGACGTCGCCCGTGGTGTTCGTGTTGCCGCCGACCAGCGACGCGGCATAGGTGTTCGCAATGCTGTTGTAGGCAAACGACAGGCCCACGGCATCGCTACCGCCGGACAATGCGCCGGATACGGCGAAGATCGCCGAGCCGACATCCCCCTGCTGGGCCAGCGGGCCACCGCTGAAGTCGATCACGTCGGCGATGGACTTGCCATTGCCCGTGAGCAACGTGTCGTACGCCGCCACCGGCGCTCCGCCGATAGCACTGACCACGACATCGCCATGGCCGTCACTGATGGTGGAGCCGGTAATGGTGGCTTCGTTGTCGTTGTGGATGGTGTTGAAGGTGAAGGCGCCGGTGAGCTCCAGGCTGTTGTCGCCGGCAGACAGCGCGCCAGCCACGGAAGCCGAGGCAATGCGCGCGGCATTGAGTGCTTCCACCGAGGTATCGCCGAAGCCGTCAAGCGTGCTGCCGTGGATACCGGCGGTATTGGTGTTGCCGATGTCCGTATAGGTGACACCAATACCCACGCCCTTGCTGCCGCCGATGGCGAAGGCGCCGCCGCCGGCGCCGATGTCGGTGTGGTCGTAGCTGGTGACGTCGACCTTCGCGCTGTCATCCGCCGCGGTCAGCGTTGAATTACGGATGTCCGCCGTGGTGCTGTTGCTGGTGGTACCGATGGAGAACGAACCCGCCACCGAACCGCTCTTCTGGTCGCTGTTCTTGTTGTAGGCAAGGCCCAGGCCCAGGTCGACGATCGACCCGCCCGAGAGCGCCTGCACAGTAACGTCGCCGGCATGGCTGGCGGTGACGCCATCGAGCCAGGCCTGGGTGTCGTTGTCCATGAAGCTATACGCCACCGCTCCGGCAATGCCGGCGCTGGCCTTGCCATCGGTCTTGGCCGTGGCAAGCGCCGCCGAGCCGCTGGCGCTGATGAGGTCCGTCTGGTTCAGCGCGGTGACATCGATATCCGAGGCGGCGCCTGAGTTCTTGTCGATGGTGGCGCCGGTGATGAACGCCTTGGTATCGACGTTGCCAATGCCGACGGTGGCGCTGCCGGCCACGCCCACCGCTACCTTGGGCTTGGATTCGCTATTGCCCGCCTGCTCGGTCGAGCCTTCTTCCTTCTGGCCGGTCTTGAGCAGGTCGCCAAGCACGGGGATCTTGCCCAGCAGGGTATCGATGCCGAAGCCGCCGGTGCTGTCGTCGGTCTTGCCCTGCGTGGTGGCGAGGAAATCCGGACTCTGGT
>NZ_DATHFX010000002.1:0-3432 GCF_035317885.1 Pinirhizobacter sp. | reverse complement strand
GCCAATATCCGAACGCACCGAGCCTTCCGTGTTGCCGAAGCTGTGCGACCAGGTGTAATCCAGGCGGCCATACCACTTGCCGTCGTACGGATGCTCCAGGTACATGTTCAGTGCGCCGTACTTGCGCTTCAGGTCCGGCATGTTGAAGGCAGACCAGGGGATGGTCATGGTGCCGTAGGTGCCGTCGCCATTGGGGACATTGAAGGTGGAGTTCTTGCCCGGGTTCATGATGTAGCAACCCTGGCCTTCCGCCGCGGTCTCATCGAAGCCCTGGGCAACACCCTCGGCACCGAAGATGGCCGTATCGCAAACGTCATCCAGGTCGTTACGCAGTTTGCGCCACACGCCCTTGGCGCCGGCGACCCACTTGTCGCCGAACATGTCGAAGGCCTTGTCGAAACCGGCGATGTACTCGTCCTGGTACTCGGCCGAAACGTTCTTGCTCGTCACCTGTTTCGGGTCAGGCGGGACGCCGAACTCGAGGTTGGCCGACACGCCTGGGTAATGGCCCTGCGGGATCTGCGTCAGGCCGGTGGGTACGCCAGATACCGGGTCGATGCCGGTATAGGTGAAGTACTGGTCGGTCACCGTGCTGCCTGCCGCGCCGCGCACGGCCACGTTGGACGGCTCATCGAGGTAGTAGCGGCCCGCATTGGCGTACACCTTCAGGCTGGAATCGCCGTAGACGTCCCAACTGGCACCCAGGCGGGGTGACAGGTTCGGGCGGGTCAGGCGGATATAGGCATCGCCGTTCGGGTTGTAGTTGGTGAACTGGTCATTACGCACGCCAACGGACAACAGCACGCGGTCGGAAACCTGCCATTCGTCCTGGATGAACTGGGCGCGCTGCTTCACACGCACGGACTTGGCGAACGTGGTGAAGGTGGTCTTGTCGACGTAGTACCCGTCGCCGCCCGGGGCCGCGACTTCCTCGCCGGCCTGCGTGCTGATCGGCACGCCGGGTTTGCCTTGGGCGTAGTCGTAGGCGAAACCACCCGGATACTGCGAGCCGGCGCCGAGGGACTGGATGTCCATGTTGTCGATACCGGCGGTAATCGAGTGCGAGCCTACCTTCCAGTTGAAGTCGAAGCGCAGGTTGCGCGTCTTGTCCACGATGTCCGGGTTGTCGACCGGGCCGGTAGCCACCGCCTGACCGGTGTAGCCCGGGCCACCGCCCGTGAACGCCGGATTCTGGCTGGACGCGCCGATGATGATCGGGAACTGTGAATTGACAGTCGTGGTGTCGGTCTGCTTCATCTTGCCGTACATGGCGTCGATGGTGATGTCATCGGTGATATAGCCGGTGTATTTGAGGATGCCCAGATCGGCGCCCTGCTTGGTGGCTACGCCTGGTCCCTGGTACGCGCCGCGGGTGCCCTTGATGTTGTTCGGGTCGGTATAGGCGTACGAGAACACCTTCGGGTCGTAGTCGGTCTTGTCCGAGGCGCCGGTGAATTCCAGGATGTTGTTGTCGGTGATGTTCCAGTCGACCTTGGCGTACCACTTCGGATCGGTGTAGCTGTACTTGGTGTCCTGGCCCACGTCGGTGGTCTGCACGTTGCGGCCGTCGACGCGGCGCTCGGCTTCCACGGCGCCGAAGATGAACAGCTTGTCCTTGATCAGCGGGCCACCGAAGTAACCATCAACCGTCTCGGTCGTGTCCTTGTTCTCGTTGCGATAACGGAACGGCTGGCCCTGGCGGCCGCCGGCGTCATTGGAAAGGAACTGCGGGCCGGTCGGGTAGTAGATGTTCTTCGGGTTGGCTTCCAGCGAATCGGGCGAGAACAGGATCTGCGCGCCGAAGTGCCACTCATTGGTACCGCGCTTGCCCACCTGGCTGATCACGCCGCCGTCGGAACGGCCGTACTGCGCACCGTAGCCGCCGGTCAGCACCTGCTCCTGGTCGATCGCGCCGTACGGGAGCGTCAGGCCGCCGAAGTTGCGCAGCGGATCGGTGGTGTTGAAGCCGTTGATGTAGTACGCGTTCTCGGCGATGGACGAACCGCCGAAGGAGTTCAGCACGCGGCCGCCCTCACCGGTGAGCAGCGAGGTGCCGGCGTTGACGCCGGGCGCCAGCTGCGCGATGGATTCGGCGTTGCGGGCCAGCGGCAACTTGGCCAGCTGCTGCGAGGTGATGGTGGTACGGGAATCCACCTGGCTCACGTCGATCGTGGGCAGGGCATTGGCGGTGACCTGCATGGCGCCCAGTTCCGTCGCGCCTGCGGCGTTGGGACCGCCACCGAACGACACCTGGGTGGCACCACCGGCAGACAGCGTGATGTTGTTGCGCGTATCGACCGTGGCGCCGTCACGGAGCAGCGCCACCGTATAGGTACCCAGCGGCAGCGAGCTGGCCGAGAAACGACCGTCGGCACCCACGGTGATCGTGCGGTTAAGACCCGACGAACTCTGCAGGGTTACCGTTTCGTTGGCGCCGGCCGGCGCGTCACCATAGATAGAACCTGTGGTGGACTGTGCGAACACGGGCGCGGCAACGCCCATCGAGAGGGCTGTGACAACGGCCAGTGTAAGCGAGCGTCGCGCAAGCGCGCGACGGCTGCGGTGGTTATTCCCCAAGGACATGTGCATCTCCGGACAAGTAGTGGCAAAGGCATCCATGCAATCGAACTATCACCAGCAACGAGTGCTCCCCTTCGTTGCGGGCTTTGGCGTTAAGAAAAGCCAAGGCTGCTTGTTAAATTCCAATTAGCAACCTTCCACTGGTTTTCTTTCGCGTTCCTTTCATACCCTTTCAACTACGTGACGATATATTCACGATCGTGAAACACTGCGAAATACGCAAAAAATAAGGGCGCCAAGCGGCGCCCTTACGCAAAACATTATCGTTTTATATTGCGGTTATTTCTTGCCGCCAAAATGCCAGTTGAATTCAACGAACACGGATCTTCCATAGATGTCGTAATTATCCGCATTGAAATACGGAAGCGCGTAGTACGAGCGATCCATCGGCGGCTTGGTGTTACGCAGGTTGTTCAACACCAGGCTCAGGCTGGCGTCGTCGGGGAGCTGGTAACCAATGTTCAGGTTGAACGTGGTCCACGAGCCCAGGCGTCCGGCACCAGGCACGGCATAGCTGTTGTTCACCTGCGCCAGGTAGTTCGGCGTGCGGCCGCGGCGGTTGCCGAAGAGCGTGGCCGACCAGTCGCCCCGGTCCCAGCCCACCGAAGCGGTGGTGATGGTCTTGAAGTCGGTGGAGTACTGCGGTGCGCGCAGCAGGTCGATCGTGGTTTCCCCGGCGTACTGCTGAAGCGTGTGCTTGAGCGTGTTGCTGTACGACACGCCCAGCGTAAGGTTGCCGGCGGTGCCCATGCCGATGCGGTAGTTCGCGCCAGCGGTAATCGCATCGACCCGTTCATTGGACGAGTTGATCGGGCCGCTGCGGATGTTGGTGACGGCACCGGTGGCATCACG
>NZ_DATHFX010000001.1:0-2322 GCF_035317885.1 Pinirhizobacter sp. | reverse complement strand
CGCGTCACCACCGCCCAGCCGATCTCCGAGCCCTACATCGACCTCCTGCTCGACGTCAGGGGCGGTGGCGGTACTTCCGCCGTGCGTGAAGTCACCCTGTTGCTCGACCCGGCCAGCGCGCAGGCGCCTGTCGCCGCACCCGCTCCGGTCGCCCCGCAGGCCGCTCCGCCAGCCCTCCCGGTCGCCCAGCAGGCCGCTCCGGCCGCTTCCCAGGCACCGGCCCCGCCTCCCGCTCCTGCCGCCCCTGCCCATCCGTCGACACCCGCCAGTGCACAGGCTGCCCCTTCGCCCGCCCGGGCGCCGCGAGCCCCGCGTGCCACTGCCGAGGGCGGTTCCACCCTGGGTACCGTGCAGAAGGGCCAGACGCTCTCCACCTACGCCAGGCAGCTTTCAGGCAACGGCGTGGACATGAACCAGGCATTGGTGGCGCTCAAGCAGGCCAACCCCGATGCGTTCTATCGCGACAACATCAACGCCCTGAAGGCCGGCGTGGTGCTGCGCGCGCCCTCCAGCCAGGACCTCTCGGCCACCGCGACCGCCGAGGCCTCCAGCCAGGTGCGCCGTCAGAATGACGACTGGCGTGGCATGACCGCGCGCAAACCCACGTCGGTCGCCGACGCCGCGTCCGGCAATGCGCCGTCCAAGGCCGCCCCGGCCTCGGCGGAAGATCGCCTGGCCCTGGTGCCGGCCAAGGGCAACCAGGCCGGCAACGGCAAGGTGGCCGCTGCCATGACCAGCCTGCAGCAGGATCTGGCCCGTTCGCAGGAAACCCTCACGGCGCTCCGCCAGCAGGGCGAGGAACTGAAATCCCGCGTTGACGACCTGGAAAACATCAACCAGAAGAACCAGCGGCTGCTCACCCTGAAGGACGCCCAGATCGCGGACCTGCAGAAGAAGCTGGCCGACGCCCGCAAGGCCGCCAACCTGCCGCCGGCCGCAGCCTCCGCGCCGCCCCCGGTGGCCGCCGTGGCAACGCCTGAAGCGGCTGCCTCGGCGCCCAGGCCCGCAAGCCCGGCGCCTGCCGCGTCGGTGGCCAAGGCAGGCACCACCGCAGCTCCGGCCGGCCAGGTCCTGACCACCACGCCGCTGGCCGAACACGCAGCCCCCGCCCCGGCTGCCGTGTCTGCGCCCAAGAAGCCCGCGCCGGCCGCGGCGCGGCCACCGGTCACCGAAGAAGAACCCTGGTTCATGCAGCCCTGGGTCTGGGCCGTGGCTGGCGGCGCGATCCTCGTGCTGCTGTTGCTGGCCACGATGGGCCGTCGTCGCAAGGCCGCCACCGTTGCCGTGGCGACTGCGCCGTCGCTCGCTGATCGCTTCGGCGACGTTCCGTTGTTCGATGAATCGGGCATCGACGAGGAAGATATCGACCAGCGCGAATTGCTCGACGAACTCTCCGAGCATCCGGACGATGTCGCCCTTCACCTGGAACTGGTCACGCTTTACTACGAACGCCGCGACGTCGAGCACTTCGAGGCTGCCGCCGAGGCCATGTACGCCCACGTGGTGGATGTCGAGCAGGAGGAATGGCTCGAAGCGGTGCGCATGGGCGAGGACCTCGCCCCCCAGCACCCGCTGTTCTCACACGGGGCTTCGGCCGAGGTGCAGCCCAGCGACGCAGATGCGGGCGACGCCGCCGCCGCACTGGAAGCCTTCGACATCAGCCGCTACGCGGACCAGGAGCCGGCGCCCGGCGACATGCCGCCGCCGGTACCGCATGCCCCGCAGAAAGTGAGTGAATACCACTTCAATTTCGACCTGTCTCCGCCCCGTGCGAACGGGCAGCCCGCCGCGCCGGCCAGTGCCCGTGATGACCTGGACCTCGGCCCGCACGTGGACGAACCGCTGCCCGCGCACGACGAGGTCCATCCCGTGCGCAGTGAACCGACCGACCTGCACGTGGCTGACGCCGAGGAAGAAGCTGCCAACAGCACGTGGAAGTTCGACGAGCCGGCCGTCGCGGCCGCCGATGTCTACGATGTGGGTGCCGAGAACTTCAGCGACGACCCGGTGGATACCAAGCTGGACCTTGCCCGAGCCTACCTGGACATGGGTGACGCCGATGGCGCCCGCGCCATGCTCGATGAGGTGGTGGCCGAGGGCACCCAGATGCAACAGGATGTCGCCAGGAAAATGCTGGCGGACCTCCACTGATCGAAGAAAACCCCGCTCCGGCGGGGTTTTTCTTATGAACAGGCGGCGTGGCCGCCCTGTATCATGGGCGCTTTGAAGCTGCCCTTAGTCCATGCGCATTGCCTTCGGCATCGAATACGACGGTACCGACTTTCTCGGCTGGCAACGCCTGAGCCATGGTGAGACGGTGCA